>NZ_JBFBDO010000015.1:0-107028 GCF_040683335.1 Kitasatospora sp. NPDC093806 | reverse complement strand
GCCGGCGTGGTCGGCGCGGCCGGGGCGGAGGAACCGGCGGTGGCGGCCTGCGCGGCCGGGGCGGTCGCGAGCGCGGCGGCCGTGGCGCCTATCGCGGTGACCAGGGTGCGCCGACTGACGGCGGGTCGGGGGTTCGGCATGGGAGTCCTGTCCAGAAGTGTGGTGATGGTCCGTAAATGTATCCACATGATCATTTCAGATCATCGGATCACGGACGATCAGTGCCCGAAGGGGCACCCACCCGGCCCGGGACGCGCCGTCCGACCGCTACCCGAGCAGCCGCAGCGCCGCCTCCGCACGCGGGCCCACCGGGGCCTCGGCGCGGGCGAGTTCGCCGAGGTACAGACAGACGTCCGCGCGCGCCGAGCGGGCACCCGGCACCGCGAGGAACGCCGCCACCAGGGCGTCCGGGGCGGCGTCCGCGGCGACCAGACCGTGCAGGAACTTGCGCACCCCCGGCTCGAACTGGTCCCCCGGATCCTCGTACGGGGACTCCAGGAACGCGTCCCAGACCGCGGCCGACGCCGACCGACCCTCCGTCAGCAGGCGCAGCACCGCCACCTCCACCAGCACCGTCGAGCTCGCCGCGGCCGCCTCCGGCACCTCGTCCAGCAGCGCCCGGGCCGCCTCGAACCGGCCGTCGTGCCGGTACGCCGCGGCGAGCGCGCAGCGCACCGCGACGTCCGCCGGATCGCCGTCGAGCACCGCGACCAGATCGGCGACCGCCTCCGCCGGGCGCCCGGCCTGCCGGTACGCCTGGCCGCGTTCGGCGAGCGCCCAGGCGTACTCCGGGTTCCGGGCGACGGCCGCGGTCAGGTCGGCGATCGCCTCCGCCACCTGACCCGCCTGCCGCCGGGCCTGCCCGCGGGAGCCGAGCGCCCAGGCGTCGTCCGGCTCCAGCACCAGCGCGGCGCTCAGGTCGGCGATCGCCTCCTCCAGATCACCGGCCAGCCGGTGCGCCTCGCCCCGCAGCGCCAGCGCCCAGGCGTACTCGGGGTCGATCACCAGGACGGCCGTGAGGTCGGCGATCGCGTCGTCCAGCCGGCCCAGCTGCCGGTACGCCTGACCGCGCGCCCGCAGCGCCCACACGTCCGAGGGGTCGAGCGCGAGCGCGGCGCTCAGGTCGGCGATCGCCTCCGCCGGGCGGCCCGCCTGCCGGTGCGCCTCGCCCCGCTCGGCCAGCGCCCACGCGTACTCGGGGTCGAGGTCCAGCGCCGCCGTGAGGTCCTCGACCGCCTCGTCCAGCCGCCCAGCCTGCCGGTGCGCCTCGCCGCGCTCGCCGACCGCCCACGCGTACTCGGGATTGAGCGCCAGCGCGGCGGTGAAGTCCGCGACCGCCTCGTCCAGCCGGCCCGCCTGCCGGTGCGCCTGCGCCCGCGAGCCCAGCGCCCAGGCGTGCTCGGGATTGAGCGCCACGGCGGCCGTGAAGTCGGCCACCGCCTCGTCCGGGCGACCCGCCATCCGGTGCGCCTCGCCGCGTTCGGCGAGCGCCCAGGCGTTCTCCGGACCGAGCGCGAGCGACGCGGTCAGGTCGGCGACCGCCTCGTCCAGCCGGCCCGCCTGCCGGTAGGCCTGGCCCCGGGAACTCAGCGCCCAGGCGTCCGCCGGGTCCAGCGCCAGCGCGGCGGTGAAGTCCGCGACCGCCTCCGCCAGCCGGCCCGCCATCCGGTGCGCCTCGCCGCGCTGGGTGAGCGCCCACGCGTAGTCGGGGTCGAGCAGGATCGCGGCGGTCAGGTCGGCGACGGCCTCCTCCAGCCGGCCGGCCAGCCGGTGCGCCTGGCCGCGCGAACCGAGCGCCCACGCGTCCTCCGGATCCAGTGCGAGGGCGGCGGTGAAGTCGGCCATCGCCTCCTCGGCCAGCCCCGCGAGCTGGCGGGCCTCGCCGCGCCGGGAGAGCGCCCAGGCGTACTCCGGGTCGAGCGCGAGGGCGGCGGTGAAGTCGGCCAGGGCCTGCTCGTGCCGGCCGTGCCAGTTCAGCACCCGGCCCCGGTAGGCGAGCGCCTGCGGCAGGTCGGCGGCGATCGCCACGGCCTGGTCGAGGTCGGCGAGCGCCTCGTCGTCGCGGTCCTCGACGAAGTGCTGGTAGCCGCGGTGGGTGAGCGCCCAGGCCCGGACCCGGGCGGGCAGACCGGGGCCGGCCAGCACACCGAGCGTCTCCAGCGCGGGCTGCTCGCCGCCGGCGGCCGCGTGCACGCGGCGGGCCCAGCGGGTCAGCTCGGCGTCGTCGCTGTCCTGCGCGGCCTGGTTGAGCATCTCCGCCCACGCGACCAGCGCGTCGGGCGCGTCCCCGGCGGTCCGGGCGGTGTGCTCCAGGGCCGGCGCCAGGTGGGCCAGCGGGTCCGCGCAGAGCAGGTGGTAGGTCTCGTTCAGCAGGTGCCGGCGCCACCGCGGGTCCCCGCCGCGCCGGGCCGCGGGCAGGTACCGCTCGACGGCCGCCCGCGCGGCGGCGTGGTTGGCGGCGAGCCGGCCGTGCGCGGCCGTCCACTCCCGGGGCGTGTGGATCCGGCGCCGGCGCAGCATGCTGGTCCGGACCACGGCGTGGTACTGCAGGAAGTCGCCGCGCCCGGTCACGAAGGGCTGGGCGGACAGCCAGTCCCAGGCGGCCGGTTCGGCCTCCGGGACGGCACAGGCGAACAGGTCCTGGTTCAGCTGCAGCGGGAGCGCCGCCGCCAGCACGGTCTCCCGGCGCTCGGGCTCGGGGATCCACTGCAGGAACCGCACCACCGCCTGGTCGACCATGTCCGCGCCGACGTCCGCGACCGCCTCGACCGCGCCCGGGTCGGCGTGCGCGAGCAGGGCCACCAGCAGCGGCAGGCGCATCGACATCCGCAGCACCGCGTCGACCACGGCGGGGTCGGTCACGCCCCGGCCGGCCAGCAGGTCACGGGCCTCCTGCTCGGTGAACACCTCCAGCGGCACGTCGACCAGCACCGGCCGCCACGGCGCCCACTCGCGTTCGGCCAGCTCGTCGCGGCCGGCCAGGACGAAGACCACCTCCAGCGGCAGCGGGCCGAAGGCGTCGTCGAGGATCTCCCGCAGCCAGCCGTCCAGGTGGCGGCCGGTCAGCTCCCAGGTGTCCAGGAACAGCACCACCCACGGCCGCCGCCCGGGCCCGGGCCCAGGTCCGTGCCCGTGCCCGGGCCCGTGCCCGTGTCCGCGGTCCCGGTCGCGGTCGCAGAGCCGGCCGAGCTCGGCGACGAAGGCCCGGCTGAGCGCCGACTCCTCGACGTCGCCGCCCCGTCGCCGCTGGCGCACCCCCGCGATCAGGCGCTCGGCGCCCTGCGCGACGGCGTCCGGGTTCGTCATGGCGGTGACCAGACCGGCCCCCGGCAGCACCGAGGCCGCGCCGAGCGCCGCCTGGGTCGCCAGCCGGGCCGGCAGCGAGGCCCCGTCCCCGCCGGGCGGCTGCTCCGGCTCGCGGTCCGCCGCGGCCTGCAGCGCCCGCCGGTACTGCTCCATCGCCTTGTCGAACTCCCGCAGCGGGCCCGCCTGTTCGGCCAGCTGCCGGGCCAGCGAGGTGAGCGCGGTGGCGACCCCGTGCACCTCGGTCTCGTCGACCAGGGCGGTCAGCGCCCCCGCCCGCCGCGCGGCCTCGCGCCATTGGGCGAGCAGCGTCGACTTGCCGACCCCGCCCACCCCGCGCACGTGGAACAGGAAGTCCGCCGCGTCCGCGCCGGTGTCCGGATCCGGGTCCCGGGCGAGGTTGTCCACGAAGAGCGCCACCTGCGCCCTGCGGCCGATGAACTGCGCACCGGCGCGCTGCCGCACCGCCTCCGCACGTGACAGACGCCTCCGTGCCTGTGCCATGCCACCCCCTGCCGCCCCACCCGGCGGGTCGCCGATCACCTGTCCGGTGCCGCCGGGGCCAGTGTCGTGAGGACGACCGTAGTGAATCGGCCCCGGAGTTGTCGTGGTTTCGGCCACCCACCGCCGGGGAAGCGGGCGTTGACGCCCCCGGGGGACGCGGAAATGCCGGGGTCCCGGGTGGGCGGACGGCAGTAGGGTGCGGCCATGAGACGAACACGGGGGATCGGTCTCGCACTGGCGGGCGCCGTCCTGGCGGCGGGTGCCGGGTACGGGGTCGGGGTGTGGACCGGGGAATCGGCGGAGCGGCCGTCGGGAGCGCTGACGGCGTCCTGCGAGGAGGCGCGGCGGGTGGCCGCCTCTCTCATGGCGGGCTGGTGGGAGCTGGAGGCGGACGACGCGCGGCGGATGCTCAGGGCCCGGGCGGCGGCCCTCGTGGTGCTCGACAACGCCGAGTGCTACCCGCTGGAGGCACGGGCCCACGCACAGGCGGCGGAGCGGCAGTTCGGGCAGAGCGGCCTTCCGGTGCCGGTCCAGGCGGCCGCGGGGATCTCGGTGTGCCGGGCGGTCGGCCGGGAGGAGTGCACGTCATAGCGGCCGTGCGGCCGGGCCCGTGCGGTCAGGCGGGGGCCGCGGTGTGCACAGT
The DNA here is from genome assembly GCF_040683335.1 of Kitasatospora sp. NPDC093806. NCBI lineage: Bacteria > Bacillati > Actinomycetota > Actinomycetes > Kitasatosporales > Streptomycetaceae > Kitasatospora > Kitasatospora sp. NPDC093806. The sequence continues at coordinate 102,578 of NZ_JBFBDO010000015.1, read as the reverse complement.
GGCGGTGGTCGTAGTGGTGGTCGCGGCCAGGGCGTCGGCGAAGGCGCGGACCGGAGCCGTGTCGTGTCCGGTGCGCCAGACCAGCCCCAGCGCCGAGTCGGGCAGGCCGGCCACCGGCAGGTGGACGACGTCCGCCCGCCGGTGGTCCTCGGCCGTGGGCCGGCAGAGCAGCATCGCGGCCTGCCCGCCGGCCACCAGTGACAGCCCCTCCTGGAGGGTGCGGACCTCCGGCCCGGCCGGTATCGGCCGACCACCGGGCGTCCGGTTCGGCGCCTGGCTCTGCCGCCAGTAGCCGGGCGCGGGCGGCGCGAGGGCGACCAGGGGAGTGCCGGCGAGCTGCTCCGCGTCCACCGAACCGGCCCCGGACCAGGGGTGACGCCGGGCCACCGCGAGGTACTGCGGCTGCCGGGAGAACACCGGCCCCAGACAGAGGCCCTCCTCGGCGACCGGCAGGAGCACGGCGGCGGTGTCCACCTCACCCCGGCGCACCGCGCCGAACGGGTCGGCCAGCGGCAGCTCGGTGATCTCGACGGCGCAGTCCGGCCGCTGCTGCCGGAACGCGTCGACGGCGGCCAGGAAACCGGCCCCGGCGCTGCCCTGGAAGCCGACCCGAAGCCGCCCGCGCAGACCGCCGGCGGCGGCCCGGGCGTGGTCGACCGCACCGCGCAACGCGGCGTAGGCGGGGCCGAGTTCGGCCAGGAACTCCGCCCCGGCGGGGGTCAGCCGGACCCGGCGGCTGGTGCGGTCGAGCAGCCGGGTGCCGAGCCGCCGCTCCAGCGACCGGACCAGCTGGCTGACCCGGCTCTGCGAGACGAGCAGCCGTTCGCCCGCCCGGCCGAAGTGGAGCTCCTCGCTGACGGCGAGGAAGCACTCCAGCTCGCGCAGGTCCAGGCCGGTCATGATGGGACTCCTCTCGATCCGGCCGGGGCCGGGGCGGAACGATTCGCCGGTGCGGTGCGGTGCGGTGCGGCGGGGTGCGGTGCGGGCCGGTCGACCGGTCGATCGATGAGCCCTCCTCATCGAAGCGTGAATCATCCGTCCTTGTTCCCACCTGCGCGGACGCGTTGGCTGGAGGGCATGTCAGAGCACCGCGTACGACCGCTTCCGCCGACCTCCCGAGCACCCTCGCCGTCCGTTCCTCCACCCGCCGCGTCCGCCGCGCTCGTTCGTCGGGGCGGCGGGTGGCCGGCCGTCCTGGCCGTGGCCGCCGCGACCTTCGCCGTCGTCACCTCCGAGATGCTGCCGGTCGCGCTGCTCACCCCGATCGGCGGGGCGCTGCACGTCAGCGAGGGCGCGGCCGGGCTGACCCTCACGGTGACCGGCCTGGTGGCCGCCGTCTCGGCGCCGCCGCTCACCGCCGCGCTCGGCCGGTGGGACCGCCGCCGGGTGCTGTGCGGGCTGCTGGTGCTGCTGGCGGCCGCCAATCTGCTGGCCGCCCGGGCCCCGCTGTTCGGGGTGCTGCTGGCGGCCCGGGTGCTGGTCGGACTGGCCATGGGCGGCGTCTGGTCGCTCGCGGCCGGAGTGGCGGCGCGGCTGGTCCCGCCCGCCGCGGCGGGACCGGCGACCGCGACCGTCTTCAGCGGCGTCGCGCTCGCCTCGGTGCTCGGCGTACCCGCCGGCGCCTTCCTCGGCCAATCGGTGGGCTGGCGGGCGGCGTTCGCGGCCCTCGGCGGCCTGGCGCTGCTGGTCGCCGCCGCGCTCGCGCTGCTGCTGCCCGCCCTGCCCGCCGAACGCGCGCTCGGCCTGGGCGGGGTGCTGAAGCTGGCGGCCGTACCCGGGGTGCGGACCGGACTGGTGGTGGTCGCGGTGCTGGTGACCGGCCACTTCGCCGCGTACACCTATGTGCGCCCGGTCCTGGAGACGGCCTCGGGCGCCTCGGCCGGGCAGGTCGGCGTGCTGCTGCTGGTCTACGGCGCCGGGGGGATCGCGGGCAACTTCGCGGCCGGCGCCGCCGTCGGCCGGGGCGTGCGCGCCACGACGGTGGTGATCGGGGCGGCCCTCGCGGCCACCGTCCTGGCGGTGCCCCTCCTCGCCACCGGGGTGCCGTCCGCGGCGGTCCTGCTCCTGCTCTGGGGCCTGGCCTACGGCGGCGTCTCGGTGACCGCCCAGACCTGGCTGACCCGGGCCGCCCCCGGCGCGACGGAGAGCGCGTCCTCGCTGTTCGTGGCCGTGTTCAACGCGGCCATCGCGCTGGGCGCGCTGACCGGCGGCGGGGTGGTGGACCGGTTCGGCCCGGCCGCCGTGCTGTGGCTGGGCGGCGCCGTGGTGGCCTTCGCCCCGCTGCTTGCCGCCTTCGGCCCCGGCCCTGGACCGGGACGGCGGTAGCGCCGCCACCCCCGTCGAGGAGGCGCTCGCCCGGACGCTCGCGGCGTACCGCGAGGCCTGAGCGCTGACGCCCCGGCCCGTGCTGGCCCGCTGTCGGCCAGGTCGGGGCGGCCGGGGCCGGACGGGCCACCCGGGTTCACCCCCAGGGCGGAACCTGTCACCCGTTCGCCCCGTTCGGGTTGCGAAAACGCCCGACTTTCCACGTTCGTGTGCAAACGTGTGTCCGCCCGATCCTCACCGGGTCGGCCATAGCCAGCTTCTGACCATCCATCAAGGAGAACCTGAGATGTCGGTTCGTGGAAAGCTCCGCAAGTTCGCCGTGATCGCCACCGTCGCCGCCGCGGCGGCCGTGATCGCGCCGACCGCCGCGGTGGCGCACGGTGGGGGCCACGAGGCCTCGCCCTCCACCTCGTCGGGCCTCCAGGCCGGCAACGCGGCGGTCGGCCTGATCGGCCCGCGCGCCAACTGGCTGCAGTGGTTCGACCGTTCCAACGGCTGATCCGCTCCATCCGGCGCCCCGGAGCCAACCGGCTCCGGGGCGCCGCCGTGTCCGGGCCCCGGGGGTGCGACCTCAGTCGGCGGTGGGCCAGTCCCAGCCGAGCTGGAGGAAGAGGCCGAGCCGGTCGGAGACGGCGCGCAGTTCGCTGATCCGGCCGGCGGAGATGGTGAGGACGAAGATCGCCTCGACCTCGAACGCGCGCCCGGTCGGTTCGGGCATGCGGGGGTGCGGGCCGGAGTGGACGCCGGTCTGGGTGATCCGGGCGACGACCCGATCGCCCTCGGCGATCAGCTCCTCGATCTCGGCGTGGTACGGGCTGAACGCGGCGAGCTGGGCGCCGATGGCGGCGAACGCGGCGCCGGGCTCGTCCGGTTCGCCGTGAATGATCTTGTTGTGGTCGACGATGCCGGCGGCGAGGTAGTCGGTGAGGTCGTCGAGGCGGCCCTCGTTGACGGCGGCGAAGAAACCGGTGACGAGCTGCTTGTTGAGGTCGGTGGTCATCCCCGACGCCCCCCTTACGTTGTAAGACTGTCGTTGCGGGATACTCTGGCTCTTACGGCGTAAGGGTGTCAAGGGGAGCGGAGACGCGGATGAGCACGACGGGCAAGCGGGTGGGTCTCACCCGGGCGAAGGTGCTGACGGTCGCGCTGGCCGTGGCGGACCGCGACGGGATCGAGAAGCTGTCGATGCGCCGGCTGGGCGCCGAACTCGGCGTCGAGGCGATGACGCTCTACCACTACCTGCCGAACAAGGCGGCCCTGCTGGACGGTCTGGTGGAACTGGTCGTGGCGGCCGTCCGCCCCGTCGGCGCGGAGGCCGGCCCCGCGGAGGCGGCCGACGGGCCCCCGTGGCGCGCGCTGCTGCGCCGCTTCGCGGTCGCGTTCCGCGCCGAACTACTGGCCCACCCGGGCGTGATCACCCTGGTGGCGACCCGGCCGGCCCGGTCGCCCGAGGCGCTGCGCGCCGTCGAGGACGTCGCCGCCGAGCTCGGGCGGGCCGGGATTCCTCCGGTCGCGGCCCTGCGGATCGTCAACGCCGTGGCCACGCTGGTGGTCGGACACTGCCTCGCCGAGGCCGCCGGCACCCCGGGCCACGGGGACCAGGACCCGGACGCCGAACCCCTCGATCTCGACGCCTTCCCGACCCTGGCCGCCGCCGTCGCCGGTGGTCTGGGCACCCCCGCCGACCACCAGGCGCGCTTCGACCTCGCGCTGGACGCCCTGTTGTCAGGTCTGTCCGCTCCGCCCGCCTGAGGGGCTGCCGCATCCGGCGGCGAGGCCGGCCCCGGCTGGGCCCGAAGGAGGACGCCGCGGAGTGTTTCGCCGTGTGCTGCCACGGCGGGCCGGAGCCGTCCGCGCATAGTGCGTCATGACCTACACCCGCTCCGGAACGCTGGCCGCCGCCGTCCTGACGGTCGCCGCCCTGACCGCCGTCGCCCTCCCGCCCGGCCCGCCGGCCGTCGCCGACATCCCACGGTCCACGCGCGCGTGCGTCCGCTCGGACCCCGCCGCCGACCCGCGGGCCGCCGAGGTGCTCGACATCGCCCGGCAGGTCCAGGCGGAACTCGACCTGAACTCCGTCGTCCTGCGGATCACCGTGGACGGCCGCGAACTCGTCACCGGCGCCATCGGCGAGTCGATGACCGACGTCCCCGCCGAACCGGACATGCACTTCCGGGCCGGTTCGGTGGCCTTCCCGTTCTTCGGCATCATCCTGCTCCAACTCGCCGAGGAGGGCCGGATCAGCCTGGACGATCCCGTCGCCCAGTGGCTGCCCGACCTGCCCCGCGCCGACGAGATCACCCTGCGGATGCTCGGCGACAGCACCTCCGGACTCGCCGACTACGTGACCGACCCGGGATTCCTGCGCGCGATCTACGCCGACCCGTTCCGGCACTGGACCCCGGAGGAACTCGTCGCGATCTCCACCGGCTACGACCTCTGGTACCGCCCCGGCAGCAACTGGAGCTATTCGCACGCCAACTTCGTCCTGCTCGGCGCCGCCCTGGAGAAGATCACCGGCACCCGCCTGGACCACCTGCTGCACCAGCGGATCTTCGACCCGCTCGCCCTGCGGGAGACCGCCAACGGCTTCACCCCGGACATCCCCACCCCCGTCCTGCACGCCTTCACCTCCTCGCGCGGCACGTACGAGGAGTCGACCTTCTGGAACCCCTCGTGGACCACGGCGCCCGGCGCCGTCCTGACCGCCGACATCTGCGACCTGGCCGCCTCCATCGAGGCCGTCGGCACCGGGCGGCTGCTCTCCCCGGAGTCCTTCCGTACCCAGTTGGACCCCGGTACCGTCGGCCTGCCCGGACCGGTACACGGCTGCCCGAAGGACGTCTGCCTCCCGCAGACCGAGGCCCAGCACTTCGGCCTCGGCGTCATCGTCCACGACGGCTGGATCCTGTCGAACCCGTCCTTCTACGGTTACGCCGCCGTCGAGGCCTACCAGCCGGACGCGCGCCTGGCCGTCGCCGTCGCCACCACCAAGGGCTGCGCCAGCCCCGACCGCAACACCGCGCAGGACGTGGCCGCCCGCATCGTCGCCCGGCTCGCCCCGGAGCATCCGCTGAGAGTTGAGTGAGGGTTACGTGAGGGTTGAGTGATGGTTCGGTGAGTGGCATGATTCCGGCCGGGCCTGTTGTGCACCTGTCGGCCGGTCACATCGGTTGCCACGACCGGTGGTTCCGCTGACCTCGCACACGCGTGTGCCCGCTCCCGCGCCATCCATCAGGAAGAGTGGAGAACAGTCATGAGTTCGCTTCCCCGTCGCATAGCCGCCGTCACCCTCACCGCGGCCGCCCTCCTCGGTGCCGCCGGCGCCGCCACCAGCGCGTCGGCCGCCACGGTCCAGTACTTCCGGGGCGGTGGCCCCAACCCGAGCGCCGCCGTCAACCGCGCGCTGTCCGCCGCCTACGCCGCGGGGTACACCGCCGACCAGTGCAACTCGGAGGTCGACCTGGTCGTGCCCGGGTACTGGCGGGTCGTCGTCACCTGCGTGCGCTGACCGCACACCCGGTAGCCCCGGTGGTCCGGCCCCTGACCGATCAGGGGCCGGGCCGGCCGGGCCCGCCGGTGTCGTGGGCGGGCGCGGCCCGTCGCACCGGCCGTGAGAGCATCGCCCGGTGCGCGGACTGACGGTACTGGGGACATGCGGGGCCTGGCCCGAGGCGGGCCGGAGCGCCAGCGGCTTCCTGCTGGAGTACGACGGGTTCCGGCTGGTGCTGGACCTGGGCTACGCGACCTTCCCGCGGTTGCTGGAGCACTGCCCGGGCGGCCGGGTGGATGCGGTGGTGATCACCCATGAGCACCCGGACCACTGCGCCGACCTCAGCGCCCTGTGCCGGGCACGCTACTTCGCGGCGGACCGGGGCGCCCAGGTGCCGCCGCCCCGGATTCCGCTGTACTGCCCGCCCGGCGTGATCGGGCGGGTCCAGGCGATGGAGCCGACCGAGGACCTGGCGGAGGTCTTCGGGATACACCCGCTGCCGCCGACTCCGTCGAGCCACCGGGTCGGCCCGCTCCGGCTCGACACCGAGCCGCTGCCGCACCACGTGCCGCACGCGGGCGTGCGGCTGACCGCGCCGGGCCTGACCCTCGCCTACAGCGGCGACGCCGGACCGGACCCCGCGCTGGCCCGACTGGCCGCCGGGGCGGACCTGTTCATCGCCGGGGCCACCCTCCAGGGCGCCTCCGCCGAGGGCGACGACCCGCACCTGATGCGCGCCGCGGAGGCCGGCGCCTCGGCCGCCCGGGCCGGGGCCGCGCGCCTGCTGCTCACCCACTTCTGGCCCGGCGACGACCGCTCGCGCTCGACGGCCGAGGCCCGCGGCACCTTCCCGGGCGAGGTGATCGCCGCGACGGAGGACCTGGTGCTCACCTTCCCGCCCGCCGACGCCGGGTAGTGGCGTCGCCCGGGCGGACCTCCGGGGCCGCTCGCCTCACCGGCGGACCTCCGGGGCTTCTCGCCTCACCGGCGCGGTGGTCAGTGGAAGTCGAAGGAGGCGGGTGCGGTCCCGGCGCGGGCGGCGAGATAGACGGGCCAGGCGAGGGCGAGGTCCTGCCAGGGGAGGCCGATCGGGGCGAACACCGTGGGCCGGTCGCCCTGGTGGGCGGGGGCGATGCCGCGCAGGACGTCCGCGAGGGGGGTCGCGGCGGACGGGGGGAGCGCGGCACCGTGCAGGACGCCGGACGTGGCGGCGAGGGCGGCGTCGTCCACCACGAGGCGGCTCACACGGAGCAGGGCGGGGGAGAGCTCGGTCTTGCCGGGCTCGTCGAAGCCCAGGCTGGTGAGGTGGAGCCCCGGCCGCAGGACGTCGGCGTCGAGCAGCGGGTCGCGCGACCAGGTCGCGGTGATGACGATGTCCGCCGCCTCGACGGCCGCCCGGGCGCTCGGCACGGGCTCGCCGAGCGCGGCCGCCCGGGCCGGGTCGAGGTCGTACGCGACCACCTTGCCGATCGGCCGCAGGCTGCGCAGCGCCTGGAGGGTGGTCCGGCTCTGGGCGCCGGCGCCGATGACGGCGACGCTGTCGGCGCTCGGCGGTGCGAGGACGTGGGTGGCCAGGGCGGCGGCGAGTCCGGTGCGCCAAGCGGTGACCGAGGCCGAGTCGAGCAGGGCCAGCAGTTCGCCGTCGGCCAGTGAGTGCAGGCAGACGATGCCGCGCAGCGCGGGCGAGGCACCCGGGAACTTCGCGTTGACCTTCACCGTGTACGCGGGGACGTCGGGGAGCAGGCCGGGGATCAGACACACGGCCGTTCCGGGGCCGGGCAGTCGGGTGCCCACCCGCTGGGCGGCGGGGGGCCGGGCGGCGGTGCGGAACCCCGCGTCGAGGGCGGCCAGGACGGTCGGCACGTCCAGTGCCGCCTCGACATCGGCGCGGGAGAGCAGCAGGGTCATGAGGGGCTCCTCCTCCTGGCATCGGGGGTGGACGCACAACGGGGGTGGTGACCGTTTCCACGGTCACCACCCCCGAGGGATGGAGCGCCGGGCCCGAATCGAACGAACCCTTCCCGCTGAAAGCGGGCGTGCTACCACTGCACCACCGACGCCTGGCCGACCCGGCCGTCCGGCCGCTTCCGCAGCCCGCCCTGTCGACGGGGTAAAACGTACCAACGGATGATCGAAAAGCGAAATCGCCCCGAACGCCGGGCTCGTGACGGAGCGAGGGTGGCCCGGCCCGGCGGGTCAGTTCGGGAACAGCAGGGCCGGGCGCGGGCCGCCCCGGCGGTGGAGGCGGCGCAGGAAGCCGAGCACGCCGGGCGTGCCGACGGCCCAGGCGGCGGACTCGGCGGCGGGGTCGTTGCCGGGCAGCAGCGGGCGTCCGGGCGGGCCGCCCGCGCGGCTCAGGATCAACCCGGCGACCTCCTCCGCGGCGTGCCAGTGGCGTTCCTCCCCGGTTGCCACGGCCAGGTCGACCAGGAGTTCGCCGACGCCGGCGAGGCCGCAGCACTGACCGGTCATGCCCATCCTCGGCGCGAGTGCGCGGCAGGCGGCCGCGGCCTCGTCGGCGCGGGCGGTGAACACCTCCTCGCCGTAGTGGCGGCCGGCCTGGAGGAGGGTGGTGCCGAGACCGGCCAGGCCGCGGCACCAGGAACCGTAACGGCGGGTAGCGCCGGGGTGGGCGGCGGCGGCCGCGAGTCGGGGGAGCTCGGCGGCGAGTCCGTCCACGAGGCGCCGGGTGGCGGCCGCGGTCGCGTCGCCCGCGTGGCCGTCGGGCAGGGCGAGGAGGAAGTGGGCGAGGCCGGCCCGGCCGTGGGCGAAGCCCTCGATGAGCGCCGCGGTCCCCGGACCGGGCGTCTCCCGGGGGTCGGTGGGGTGGCCGTCGGTCAGTCGTCGGGCGCACGCTGCCGCTGCGGCGAGGTGCCGTTCCGCCTCCTCGGGGCGGCCGTCGGCGCGGGCCAGGCGGGCGAGCAGCAGGTGGGCGGTGCCGAGGCCGGCGGCGCCGGAGATCTGGTCGGCGTGCGAGGCGTCGGCGGATGGGCCGGCGCCGTGCGGGTGGTCGGTCGGCGGAGTGTCGGTCTGCGGGGTGTCGCCCGACAAGTCGCCCGACAAGGGGAAGCGGGTGGCCGGTGGTTCGGTGCCGAGCAGGTGGGCCGCCTGGGCGAGGAACAGGTCGACGCCGGCCCGGCCGTCGTACAGCCCGGGGCCGAGCCGGTCGAGTGCGGGGTGGGTGGCCGTCCAGCGCGCCAGCGCGGTGGCGGCCGCGCGGGCGTCCGGGCGGTCGGGGTGCTGGAGCAGTTCGAGGCCGAGGCCGGCGGCGCCGTCGTAGTAGGAGAGGAGGGCGCGCGGCTTCCCGCGCCCGGTGGCGGCGTTGACCAGGTCATGGGCCATCCGGACGCAACGGGTGAGGGTGTGGTCGACGAGCCCGGCCAGCCGGTCCCCGGTGGCCTCGGGCGGGCGGAGGGTGGCGGCGGCGGGCCGGACGGCGGTGCCGCGCCGCAGGTCCGCGGCCGTGGCGGTCCGTTCCCCGGCGTCGAGGCTCAACAGGCCCGCCACCAGCGCCACTGCCGCGGCCGTCGACGCCCGGTGTCCGGTGAGCACGCCGGCCAGGCCGGCGAGGGTGCGCGCGCGGTTGGTCACCGGGTCCGGGTCGATCACCACGGGGTCGAGGCCGGTCGCGGCGTAGTGCAGGGTGGCGCCCAGGGAGTAGTAGTCGTCGGCGGGGTGGGCGTCCGTCGTGCCGGGCAGGCCGTAGCCCCGGGTGGCGCCCTCGGGCCGCTCGCCGGCGAGGGCGCTGACGCCGAAGTCGACGAGCGAGCAGTCGCCGGAGGTGTCGATCACGACGTTGGCCGGTTTGAGGTCGCAGACGACCACGCCGCGGGCGTGCACGGTGTCCAGGACCGCCAGCAGGCCGCGGGCCAGTGCCCACCAGTCGCGGCCGGTCCCGGTCCCGCTGTTGCCGTTCCCGTTGTTGCCGTTCCCGACGCTGGCGTTCCCGCCGCGGCTTCCGGGGGCGGCGGAGGTGTCGTAGGGGCCGTCGGCGAGGACCGTGCGGCGCAGGTCGCGCGGCCCGCGGGCGGTGCTCACCAGGTACTCGTCCTCGCCGTGCCGGAAGTAGTCGACCAGGTGCGGTACGCCGGGCACGCCCGCCAGCGCGGCCAGTACCCGCCGCTCGTGCCGGAGCCGGCCGCGCGCGTCGATACCGGACGGGTCTTCGGCGACGAAGGCCCGGGCCTGTTTGACCACCAGCTCGCGCCCGGTGGCGAGTTCGACCGCGCGGTAGACGTGTCCGACCGGCGAGCGGGTGATTCCGGCGGTGATCCGGTAGCGGCCGTCGCCGATCCGGGTGGTCGCGGTCCGGCGGGGGGCGCGGGCGGCGAACGGGTCCACCGCCCAGGGCGGTTGGCGGTAGGCGCCCTCGGCGAGCCCCGGGAAGGACTCCCCGGCGGGGCCGGTCATGACGAGGTCGCGGTCGGCGGTGCCGATCCGGAACGGGCCGTAGCGGTAGTAGACCGGGGCGTCCGCCCGCAGCCGGCGGTCGCTGACCACCCGCGGTCCGGGGTGGCCGGCCAGCAGCTCGGCCAGTTCGGCGGCCAGTGGCCCGATCGCGTCGGGCGCCGGATAGACCGTGACGGCCTTGCCGACGCCCGCGGGGCCGCGGAGCCCGGAGTTGAGCGCCCGCAGCGCGGGGACGCCGGCGGCGAACTTGGCGTCGCAGGTGTGGCGGAGCAGGACGGGGACCACCAGGTCGAGCAGCTCGGGGAGCCGGTCGGGGCGGGTGGAGACGTGCAGCTTCCAGCCGTGCGGGAGGTGCGGCATCCCGGGGTCGTGCAGGTAGAGCCAGTCGTCGCCCTCGTGCACCCGGCGGTGCGCGCCCGCCGGGCCGGCCAGGTGGGCCGCGATCCGGGCCCGCAGGTCTTCGGCCGAGCCGGGGCCGGGCCCCGGGGTCGGCGGTGTCGTCCTCGTCACTGCTCCACCACTCCCTGGGGTCGCCCGGGCCGGGGCCGGGTTCGGTGCGGCCGCCGGGCGGAGCTTCCGCCCGGCGGCCACGTCCTGTCGCAACCGGCAGCGTCGGGCTACCGGTCGGTGCGGGTCAGGAGTTGAACGCGCACTCGTACTGCGTCGGAACGTAGGTGACCCAGACGTCGTCGATACACGCCACGGGGGCGAGGTCGGCGTCGAGCTCGTCCTCGAAGGCGATGATCTCGTCGTCGATGTCGAGCAGTCCGGCGTCGCGGATGTCCAGGACCTGTGCGCTCATGGCTGGTTCCTCCCATGCGGGTTGAAGGCGGTGTGCCGACGGCATGCCCATGCTAGCCATCAAGGAACATTCACAAAAGAGGTGCAAGGTCGTCACATTCATGACGCCAGGTGAAGGTTTCGGAGGGCGGAAGGTTCGGCGGGGGGTGAGGTGTCACATCGCGCCGATCGTGCCCGGCGCCGAGGCTCGCGGTGCTACGGTCGGATCATGTCCAAGAGTGAAATCGACCAGCTGACAGCGGAGTTCTTCGGCGCGTTCGACAACCGGGACGGCAACGGCGCCGACGTGGCGCGGCTCCGCCGGCTGATGCTCCCGCAGGGAGTGATCGTCAGCACCGGCCCCGAGCTCACGGTCTACTCGGTGGAGGAGTTCATCGAGCCGCGCGAGCGCCTGCTGAGCGACGGGCGGCTGGTGGACTTCTCCGAGTGGGAGACCTCGGAGCGGACCGAGATCGCGGGGGGCGTCGCCTCCCGGTTCGGCGAGTACCGCAAGTCCGGGGTGCTGAACGGCGAACCGTACGAGGGCGGCGGGACCAAGACCATCCAGTTCGTCCGGACGCCGGAGGGCTGGCGGATCGCGGCGTTCTCCTGGTCCGATCGGCTCTGACGGAGCATGCGGCCGGTTCCGGTCGGAATCCGATCGAATTCCGACAGGAACCGACGGCAATAAATCATTTCCTCGTCAAATTTGACCGGGCGAGGGAAAGGCAATAATTCACTGGCGAATTGCCGGTAATGGCCAGTACGCTCACGGAGCATCAGTTCGGGAGCTGTGACCGGGCCCCCGTGCTGTGCGGACGGGAGGTTCCTGGTGATCGATCTGCTCTTGTACCCCCACTGCGACCTGCACCTCTCCCTGAGCGGCACGCCACCGCTCAAGCCGGTGCTGCTCACCCGTGACGCACCGGCTGCCGGTGCGGTCCAGTTCGTGCTCACGCCGATTCCGCTCACCGACTGGGACATCGACTTCTTCGCCCCGCACAACACGAAGGGCTTCCGCTTCACCGGCATCCCCGTGTTCGACAGGTCGACCGGGGTGATCACCGCCACCACGCCCGGCGTCTTCCTCTTCCAGGCCCACACCAAGACGAATCACATCGTCGGCAGGCTCCAGGTGCACCGCTCGATCGTCGGCTGGTGGTTCGGCAACGACTCGATCACCACCCCGCTCGACCGCACCCTCGCGCACACCCAGCCGTCGATCTACGCGAAGTTCAGCGACGACGCCGACGTCGGCACCGACCTGATCGGCGACATCACCGGCCACGGGTACGTCCAACTCGCCCCGGCGGCAGCCGACTCGGCCCGGATCGCGGTCAGCCCGCAGGGCCGAGTCCAGGGGCTCGTGGTGAGTCCGACCGCGCCGGCCGACACCCCGTGGACGCTCACCGGTACCCTGCCGGGCCTGGGCCCGCCGCAGGACCTCAAGGTCCGGGTGATCGACTACACCGCCAAGTACCCGGTGGTCCAGCAGCAGGGCGGCGGGCTCGCCGGTCTCGACGACAAGCACAACGTGCTGTTCCTCGGGGAGGGCTTCCGCGCCCAGGACGAGGCGGTGTTCGACGAGATCGTCACCCGCGCCGTCCACGAGATGTTCGAGAAGCCTGCGCACGAGCCCTACGGCATCCTGCGCGGCAGCTTCAACGTCTTCAAGGCCTTCGCCCCCTCCCAACAGCGGGCCCTCACCTGCGGGTTCAAGATCGAGGACGGTTACGAGGAGGAGGTGAACGGCGAGGTCCTCGGAGCCGGCTTCCCCGTCCCGTTCAACGGGGACCTCGGCGCCGGGGGCTACACCGTGGAGGAGCTGGTCCAGCGGGTCGGACTGCCGATGCGCGGGGAGCACCGGGCCAACCTGCCGGACACCTGGGCCGGCCAGGACCTCAAGGACTTCAAGAAGAGCATGGTCGGCCCGGCGCTCGTCGAGCGCTGGAAGAAGCAGCAGTCGGTGGGGATCCCGCACGCCCGCGACACCTTCTTCGGCCTCCACCTGGGCGCCCGCCTCGCCGACCGGAGCTCCGGCAGCGGCCCGCCCGCGGAGAAGCCCTCCGCCACCGACCCGGTGAACGACGAGAAGGTCCGGACGTTCGTCGCCCGGCTGTACGAGTTCTACCAGAACGAGCCCACCCGCAACGTCACGCTCGACCCGCGCCGGCACCCGCCGGAGCTGTACCTCAGCGCCAGCTACGTCAACCCCGCCAACACCCTGCTGCGCTTCGTCAAGTGGCTGCGGCTCGGCGGCTCGACGATCGAGGTCGGCGAGCAGTGGCAGCCGGTCGACGGCGTGTTCCGGCCCAGCCGCGGCCTGATCGCCCTGATCGCCTACGACGACCTCGCCGGCGGGACCAACCTGAACGTCCGGACGGTCACCGCGCAGTCGGTGGGTGTCCAGACCAGCCTCGGCTACGTCTACGCCAGCGCCGCGGACCGGCGCCACCTGCGCCGTGCCACACCCGACCGGATCGAGGTGGACCACGACGACGTGGTCCAGACCGTGGCGCACGAGTTCGGCCACAGCTTCAACCTGGGCGACGAGTACGAGTACTTCGGCGGCGACGGCGGCGGCGCCGCGCAGACCACCGAGATGTCCGAGGACAACCTGGCGGCGCGCGGCTTCCTCCACGTCGCCGGCGAGCCGGACGACCACATCAACCCGGACGCGGTGAAGTGGTTCAAGCTGCCCCGCATCCGCACCGCCTCGGCCCTGCTCCAGGACTCGGTGAACGTCACCAGCCCGGTCCGCGGCGTCAAACTGGTCGTCGGCCCGCGCAATCTGGCCGAGTGGGAGCTGGCCAGGAAGGAGTTCTCCGAGGTACGGCTGCGCGCCTTCGGCCTCCTGCCCCCCTATGGCCAGCAGTTGCCGCTGCCCTCCAAGCCCCAGGACTACCTCGAAGGCCTGATCGTCGGCGCGGTCCTCCCCGGGGAGGGCGCGATCATCGTCTCGCGCGCGGGCTCCCAGCCCTTCCCGACCTTCGTCAAGGGCTCGCTCGCCTTCGTCCCGCTGAAGGACAAGCAGCACCGGGTGCTCCAGGTCGTCGAGCCGAAGGTGCTCACCTTCCTCCAGACGAGCCACCTCCCGATGAACCAGGACCGGGACACCACCAAGAAGAACGACAAGGACGACAACCCCGTCGCCATCCCGGACTTCAGCCCGCCATGCCACGCCGCCCGGCTGATCGGCGTCTACGAGGGCGGCAACCACTACGCCGAGGCCTACTACCGCCCGACCGGCCGCTGCAAGATGCGCAAGAGCTCCGTGGACTTCTGCCACGTCTGCGCCTGGCTGATCGTCAACCGGGTCGACCCCGGCTCCCACGCCCTCCTCGACAAGGACCGCTACCCCGAGTCCAAGAAGGAGGCGAAGAAGCATGAGTGAGCCGGGCACCTTCGAGCGGATCCTGGCCGAGGTCGGGCAGGCTCTGCTGCCGCTGCGCGAGGCGCTGGCGACCCCCGCCGCGTTCAGCGCCCTGCTGCGCCGGCTCGGCTGGCTCGCCGACGACATCCCGCCGCCCTTCGTCGACCTCCGCAACGGCGTCGAGGCCCTCTACGACGCCCTGCGGTCACTGCTCGGCGACGGTGGCCTCAACCTGGGCGGCAGCGCCGGTGACGGCGGCGCCGGCGCGAGCGGCTCGTTCTCGGCGGACGCCGGCAAGCGCGCGGTCGGCGCCCTGCAGAGCCTCATCAAGGCCATCCACGCGATCGCCGACGCACCGGCCTCCGCGATCCCCGCTGCCCTGCGCGCCGACAACTTCCCCGCGCTCTTCCCCGGCCAGCTCCTGGACCACCTGGTCATCGGCTACCTCCAGCGCTACCACCCGGAACTCGGCTTCGCCCTGCGCGCCCTCGGCATCGTCAAGGCCCGCTACGCCCCGGCGACCGGCGGACGCCCGCCGTACATGCACCTCTCCCTCGACCTCGGCGAGCTGCCGCAGGCGCTGGCCGACCCGGGGAAGGTGCTCCGGAACGCCTACCACTGGGGCGAGCCGGGCTTCGACCACCCCGCGCTGCTCTCCCAGCTCGACAACCTGCTGCGGGCGATCGGCGCCGACGTCGAGGTCGAGACCCTGCCCGACACCACCGCGCTCGCCGTCCGGGGCACCCCGCCGGACCCGCTCGCCCCGCCAGCCAAGGCGCTGGCCGCCGTCCTCTTCGAACGTGTCCAGCCCACCAGCCGGCTGGCCGCCGAACTCCGGCTGCTGCCACTGCCCGCCGTCGGCGAAGCCCCGCCCGGCCTCGCGCTGTTGCCCGCCTTCGCCGGCCGCCAGGGCTTCCGCTTCGAGCTCGGACCCGACATCGCCGTCACCATCCGCAGCGACCTGGACCTCCAGGGCGGGGTCGCGCTGCTGGTACGGCCCGGCCGGGGCATCGAGATGGTCCTCGGCTTCGACACCCCCGGCACCCCGACCCACGCCAAGGGCGGGATCGACGTCCGGGTCGAGCGCTCCGGTCCGGCCGGGCAGCCGACCGTCCTGTTCGGCGAGGCCGGCGGCACCCGCCTGCAGTACCGGCGGATCGCCGGCGTCGGCGGGGTCCGCCTGGTCGGCGACGCGGTCGACTTCTTCGCCGAGTTCGACCTGGAGGGCCTGGAGTTCGTCCTCTCGCCGGCCGGCGCCGACGGCTTCGTCGCCGCCGTCCTGCCCAAGGACGGCTTCACCGTCGGCGTCGACCTCGCCGTCGGCCTCTCCTACCGGCAGGGCTTCTACTTCCGCGGCACCTCCAACCTCGAACTCCACCTCCCCGCCCACCTGGAGCTCGGCCCGCTGGAGATCCAGGGCCTGACCGTCTCCGCCTCACCCACCGCCGACAAGCTGCCCATCGGCCTCGGTGCCTCCTTCCGGGTCCAGCTCGGGCCGCTCACCGCCGTCGTCGAACAGATCGGCCTGACCGCCGACCTCGCCCTGCGGCCCAGGGGCGACGGCAACCTCGGCCCGCTCGACGTCTCACTCGGCTTCAAACCGCCCAAGGGCGTGGGCCTCGCCGTCGACGCCGGGCCGGTCAAGGGCGGCGGCTACCTCTACTTCGACCCCGAGCACGGCGAGTACGCGGGCGCCCTCGACCTGGAGTTCGCCGGCCTGGTCGAACTCAAGGCCATCGGACTGATCACCACCCGGATGCCGGACGGCTCCGACGGCTTCTCGCTGCTCATCGTGATCACCACCGAGTTCGGCGGCACCGGCATCCAACTCGGCTACGGCTTCACCCTGCTCGCGGTCGGCGGGGTGATCGGGCTCAACCGCGGCATGGACCTGCGGGCCCTGGCCGAGGGCGTGCGCACCGGAGCCGTCGAGTCGGTGATGTTCCCCAAGGACGTCATCGCCAACGCCCCCCGGATCCTCTCCGACCTGCGCCGCTTCTTCCCGCCCGAGCAGGGCCGGTTCCTGATCGGACCGATGGCCAAGATCGGCTGGGGGACGCCGACCCTGGTCAGCATCTCGCTCGGCGTCATCATCGAGGTCCCGCCCGGCAACATCGCGATCCTCGGCGTGCTGAAGTGCGTCCTGCCGAACAAGGAGCTCCCGCTGCTGGCGCTCCAGGTGAACTTCGTCGGCGCCCTGGAGGTCGACAAGTCCCGGCTCTGGTTCTTCGCCGAGCTCTTCGACTCGCACGTCCTGACGATGACCATCGACGGCGGGATGGGGCTGCTCGTCGCCTGGGGCGACGACCCGGACTTCGTCCTCACCGTCGGCGGCTTCCACCCCTCCTTCAAGCCGCCGCCGCTGCCCTTCCCGGTGCCCAAGCGGCTCTCCGTGGACATCCTCAACCGGCCCGGCCAACTCATCCGGGTCTCCGGCTACTTCGCGCTCACCAGCAACACCGTCCAGTTCGGCGCGGCGGCCGAGCTCCGGCTCGGCTTCGGCGGCTTCGGCATCGAGGGTCACCTCTCCTTCGACGCGCTGTTCCACTTCTCTCCGTTCGCCTTCGTCATCTCCATCTCCGCCGGAGTCTCGCTGAAGGCCTTCGGCGTCGGCGTGTTCGGCATCGACCTGCGGTTCGAGCTGGAGGGCCCGGCGCCCTGGCGCGCCCACGGCCGCGGCTCCATCTCCCTGTTGTTCTTCGAGATCTCCGCGGACTTCGACATCACCTGGGGCGAGAGCCACCACACCACCCTGCCCCCGGTCGCCGTGCTCCCGCTGCTGGCCGGCGAGATCGGCAAGACCGAGGGCTGGCAGACCAGGCTGCCCACCGGCGGCGTCAACCCCCTGGTCACCCTCCGCCGGCTCACCGACACCGAGCACCTGGTGCTCCACCCGCTCGGCACCCTGTTCGTCCGCCAGCGCGCCATCCCGCTGGACGTGCGGCTGGACCGGATCGGCGGGCAGCGGCCCGAGGACGGCCGGCGGTTCGCCGTCGAGCCCGCCGCGGACAGCGGCCTGGTCCAGGTCTCCGTCACCGGCGAGAAGTTCGCCATGGCGCAGTTCCAGGACATGGACGACGCCGCCAAACTCTCCCGCCCCGCCTACGAGAACCAGGACGCCGGCCTGGAACTCACGGCCGCCGCCGGCACCCTGCTCTCCCGGCGGGTGGTCCGCCGCAGCGCCCGCTACGAGATGCACGTCATCGACAGCGGGGTGCCCGCCCACCCCGCCGCCGCCCGCCGGGTCGTCCCGATGGCCGCCCGCTCCGCCGCCCCGCCGCGCAAGTACCACGAGGTCAGCCCCGCCGTCTTCGCCCAGCTGCTCCAGGGCAGCAGCACCAGCCGCTCGCCCCTCTCGCAGCGCGAGACCCAGCTGAGGCGGCCGTTCACCGCCGAGGAGACGGTGCGGCTCGCCGACCGGCGGTACGTCGTCGCCAACGTCCGCAACAACGTGCGGGCCTACCCGCCCGGCGGCGGCCTCTCCACCGCGACCTTCCGCAGCCGGACGACCGCGGAGGACGCGCTCGCCGAGTGGGTCGCCCGGGACGGCGGACTGGCGGGCGCGCTGCACGTCATCCCCGCGGAGGAGGCGGTGGGGGCGGGCGTCGCCCCGGGCGGCTGGACGGGCGCCGGCGCGCCGTCGACCCCGGCATGGGGTGCCGACGCGGTCCGCCTGACCGGCGGCCGGGTCCTGCTGGCCGGCGGCGCGGACGCGCGCGGGAACGCGCTCGCCGCCACCGCCCTGTTCGACCCGGTCGCGGGCGGCTGGGCGGCCGGCCCGCCGCTCGCCACCGCCCGCCGACTGCACAGCACCACCAGGACCGGCGACGGCCGGGTCCTCGTCGCGGGCGGCCGCTCCGACGCCGGTGCCGCAGCCCCGGACGTTCCGGATGTTCCGGACGCCGGCGCGGTGGCCGGGGGAGTGGTGGCCGATCCCGGCCTGCTCGTCACCGCCGAGCTCTACGACCCCGCCACCGACGCCTGGACCACCACCGTCAACGGCCTCGCCACCGCCCGGTACGGGCACTCCGCGACCGCCCTGGACGACGGCCGGGTCCTGGTGGCCGGCGGCACCGACGCCACCGGCCGGACCCTCGCCTCGGTCGAACTCCTCGACCCGGCCACCCGCACCTGGCACTCCGATCACCCGCCGATGACCGACGCCCGCACCGGCCACCAGGCCGTGCTGCTGCGCGACGGCCGGGTCCTGGTGGTCGGCGGCGCCCTGACCACCGGCGGGCCGGCCGCCGCCCTGGCGCACTGCGAGCTGTACGACCCGGGCACCGGGGCCTGGACCCCGACCGGCAGCCTGCTCACCGCCCGCAAGGGCCACCAGGCCGTCCTGCTGGCGGACGGCCGGGTCCTGGTGACCGGCGGCGACCCGGTCGCCGGACCGGGCCGGTACGACCCCGCCGGCCTCGCCACCGCCGAGCTCTACGACCCGCGGACCGGCGGCTGGACGGCCACCGCCCCGCTGCCCGGCGGCCGCACCCGGCACCGCTGCCTCGCCCTGCGCGACGGCCGGGTCCTGGTGATCGGCGGCACCTCGGGGCCCGCCCACCGGTCCGGGCACCGCACCGTCTCGGTCCTCGACCCGGCCCGCGGCGGCTGGACCGGCACCGGCGGTCTGGCCACCGGCCGGTCCGGCTTCGCCGCCGTCGAACTCGCCGACGGCCGCGTCCTGGTCGCGGGTGGCATCGCCGCGGCCGGCCCGGCCGCCCCAGGCCCCGACCCGCTCGACCTCGCCGCCGGCGCCGAGCTGTACCTCCCCTGACCGCTGTACGTCCCCTGAGTACGGAAGGCCCGCCGCGATGACCACTCCCACCGCCCTGACCGGCCCCAGCGTGGCGGCCGCAGCGACCTGGACGCCCGCGCACGACCTCGTCCGGCCGACCGCCTGGTCCGGGCAGCACGACGGCCCGGTGGTGCTCAAGGGCACCGGCAAGGTCCTGGTCGTCGGCGGCGCCGACGCCGCCGGAGCCTCGCTCGGCCAGGCGCTGGTCTACAACCCGGCCGACGACACCTGGAAGCCCACCGCCACCCAGCCCGCCCCCCGGCGGCTGCACACCGTCACCGGCCTCGCCGACGGCCGGGTCCTCGTCACCGGGGGCATCGGCGGCCCCACCGCGCCCGGTCTGGCCACCGCCGAGCTCTACGACCCGGCGACCGACACCTGGGCGTCCGCCGGTTCGATGAGCCAGGCCCGCTGGGGCCACAGCGCCGTCCAACTCCCGAACGGCAAGGTCCTGATCGCCGGCGGCACCGCCGTCCGGTCCGGCGGGACGACCAAGGCCCTGCGCTCGGCCGAGCTGTTCGACCCGGTCGCCACCACCGACGCCGCCCGCTGGACCTCGGCCGGCGAGATGACCGACGCCCGCAGCGGCCACCCCGCCGTGCTGCTCAAGGGCGGCAAGGTCCTCCTCGTCGGCGGCACCGTCCCGGTCGGCACCGGCCAGGACGCCGCGACCGCCTTCTGCGAGCTCTACGACCAGGACCGCAACAGCTGGACACCGACCGGCAGCCTGCTGCGGCCGCGCGCACTCCACCAGGCCACCGCGCTCTCCGACAGCACGGTCCTGGTGACCGGCGGCCGGGCCCCCGCGGCGGCCGACGACGGCACCTTCGACCCGCTCGCCCGCCGCACCACCGAGCGCTACGACCTCGCCACCGGCACCTGGACGGCCGCCAAGGAGCTCTCCGCCGGTCGCGCCGCCCACCGCGCCGTCCCGCTCGGCACCGGAAAGGTCCTGGTCATCGGCGGCACCGGCAGCGACACCGACGAAGCCGGCTACCGCAGCACCGCCCGCTACGACGACGCCGCCGACAGCTGGACGGCCACCCCCGGCCTGACCACCGGGCGCTGGGCCTTCGCCGCCGCCGTGCTGCCCGGCGGCAAGGTCCTGGTCACCGGCGGCGCCGCCCGCTCCGGCCTCGCCGCGGCCGATCCGACGGCCACCGAACTCACCGCCGCCACCGAGCTCTACGACGGGAGCGGGGCATGACCGCCAACAGCTACTCCTTCCTGCCCTGGCTGCGCTCCGGCATCGCCACCCGGATCACCGGCGACCCGGGCACCGCCAGCCGGGCCACGATCCAGGTCAGGCTCAAGCTCAGCGGCGAGTCCCTGACCGGCGGCCCGCTCGCGCCCCAATTCGTCGAACGGCCGGTCCAGCTCTACGGGCCGGGCGACATCCTCGGGGTCGACAGCCGGGCGATCTCCCGGCTGGAACCGCGCCCCGGCACCACCAACGTCGAGCCCAACTACCTGGCCCACATCGAGTTCTACGACGAGGACTTCCCCTGGCGGTACAGCCCGGCCGGACCGGAGGCGGGCACCGGGCGGCTCGCGCCCTGGCTCGCGCTGATCGTGCTGGCGGCGCGGGCCGACCCGGCGGGCGGACAGGTCGAGTTCGAGGAGGGCAGCGGCGGCGGGCCGCTCCCGTTCATCACCGTCAAGGACCAGCGCGCGCTGCCGCCGGCCGCCCAGCTCGGCGCCTGGGCGCACGTCCACGTCCACGGCTCGATCGACGACCCCGTCCAGCGGGACCTCACCGGCCCCGAGGACCAGGTGCTGCACACCCTCGCCGAGATCCTGCGGACCGACCCCGACCGGGCCTGCTCCCGGCTGGTCTGCCCGCGCCACCTGAGCCACGACCGGACGTACGAGGCCTTCCTGGTCCCGGCCTTCGAGACCGGGCGGCTGGCCGGGCGCGGCTTCGAACCGGGCGCGGCACCCGGGGCGCTGTACTCCAGCTGGGGCCCGGACTACGACGGCCGCAAGGGCGCCGGAGAGCTGCCGTACTACCACCGCTGGTCCTTCACCACCGGCTCCACCGGCGACTTCGAGTACCTGGTCCGGATGCTGACGCCGCGCCGCCCCGATCCCCGGGTCGGCCGCCGAGACCTCGACGTCCACCGGTCGGCCGGTCCGGGCCTGCCGGGCATCACCAGCCCGGCCGCGATCGGCGGCGTCCTGAAGCTCGGCGGGGCGCTCCAGCTGCCCGAACAGCCCGTCGACGCGTGGGAGAACTGGGACAACTGGTACGGCGAGGACCCGCCGGCCGTACCCTACCCGCACCCCTTCCAGGAGGCGCTCGCCCGACTGGTCAACCTGGCCGAGGCGTACCAGCAGCACACCCCGGCGGCGGCCCACGCCGCGCTGCCCGCCGAGCAGGCCCAGGCGCTGTCGGCGGGCGTCGACCCGGTCATCACGCCCCCGCTGTACGGGCGCTGGCACGCCCTCACCAACCGGCTGCTGAGCGACGCCGACGGCCATCCGGTCCCCTCGCCGGCCAATCGGAACTGGGTGCACCGGCTCAACCTCGATCCGCGCTACCGGGTCGCCGCCAACTTCGGCACCCAGGTGGTCCAGGCCCGCCAGGACGAGTTCATGGACGCCGCCTGGACCCAGATCGGCGACGTGCTGAAGGCCAACGCCAGGATCCGCGAGGCCCAGTTGGCCCGCGAGGTCGGGCACCGGATCCACGCCAAGCACCTGGCGCCGCCCGCCCCGCCGACCACGCCGCCGCCCACCGGACCGATCGCGGGGCCCGCCGCCGCGACGGGTGCGGAGCCCCCGACCCCGCCGCCCCCGCCGCCCACCGGCAAGTACCTGGCCCTCACCGCCCCGGCGCACCCGCGCGTCACCGCCCCCGCCCCGGTGACCGTCCTCCGGGCGGGCCTGGCCGCCGGGACGGTCACCGAGGACCTCGCGGTCGGTTTCCGGGTCGCGGGCAGCCAGATCGCGGCGGCCCCGCTGTCGGCCCCGATGCGGCGGATCACCCGGCCCGGCTCACGGCTGATCCGCGGGCTGACCTTCCCGGCGGACAAGCCGCGCGAGGCGCTGCTGCCCCGGATGGACGCCCCCACCGGCGCGGTCACCGCCGCCCCGCCCAAGACCAGGCCCGCCGCCCTGATCACCCCGGCCCGGCTCGACCGGGAACTCCACCCGGTGATCGGCCTGGCCGATCCGGCGGATGTCGACGCGTCGGACCCCACCGACCCGGTCGGCTCGCTGCCGAAGAGCCGCGACTTCGTGATCAAGGAACTCGGCGACCCCGTCCCGCCGAGCACCGGTGGGGAGGAGGACAGCAAGGAGGCCGAGCGGTTCAAGGCCGCGCTGTCCGAGCTCCACGCGGGCTGGGCGTCGGCCGCGACCGTCGGCCGGCCCGCTCCCCGGGACCCGCTCGGCGTGACCGCCACCACCGGCGCCGTGCTGGAGCGCCTGCGCTCGGACACCACCGTGCCGAGGAGCCTGCTCGGCACCGTCGACCTGCCCGAGCGGCTGCGGCCGTTCGCCGAGCAGTTCATCGAGGCGATGGCCTATCCGGTGATCGACCTGCCGATGTACCAGTCGCTGCTCGACCTGTCGGTGGACGTTTTCGCCCCCAACCTCGGCCTGGTCCCGGCCAACTCGATCACCCTGCTCGCCAACAACCGCCGCTTCATCGAGGCCTTCCTCGTCGGCCTCAACCACGAGATGGCCCGGGAGCTGCTCTGGCGCGAGTACCCGACCGACCAGCGGGGCACCCCGTTCCGCCAGTTCTGGGACCCGCGCGCCGTCCTCTCCCGGCCCGGTGAGACGCCCGGGCAGCGGCGTGAGCGGCTCTACGACATCCAGCCGGTGCACACCTGGGGCCCGGCCGCCCTGCTCGGTCAGAACGACAACCGGCAGCGCCCGAGCACCCACCAGAAGGAGGACCTGATCCTCGTCATCCGCGGCGAGCTCCTCAAGAAGTACCCGAACGCCGCGGTCTACGCGCACCGCGCCGCCTGGCCGCTGGACGACGACGGCAACCCGGTCACCACCGGGGAGCGCGTGCCCGCGCCGCTGCCCGACGAGGACCACCCGGGCCCGGACCTGGTCAGGTTGCCGCTCTACGAGGCCAAGGTGGAGCCGGACATCTACCTGCTCGGCTTCGACCTCGACGCCGCTGAGGCCCGCGGCAAGCCGCCCGGTGACCTCGGCTGGTTCTTCGTCATCAAGGAGCGCCCCGGCGAACCGCGGTTCGGCGTCGACGAGCCCGAGGGACCGCTGCCGCCGGTCGAGGTGTGGAACGACCTCAGCTGGCAGCACGTCGACCCCGACCACCTCGGCTTCATCGAGTTCGGCGACTCCACGCACGTGCGGCTCGCCGGGTTCGACGGCTCCGAGGACGACCAGGAGAAGCAGACCCAGCGCCTGGAGGACGCCCAGCTGCCGCCCTGGGACGCCCGGCTCGGCTCGGCCGACATCGCCTACATCCTCTTCCAGGCACCGGTCCTGGTCGCCGTCCACGCACAGGAGATGCTCCCGGTATGGCCGACAACGCCACCGACCACCCCGCCGACCACGCCACCGACGACGCCGCCGACGACGCCGCCGACGACGCCGTGACCGCGCCCCCGGCGCAGGCCACCCCAGCGAAGGCCACCCCAGCGAAGGCCATCCCGGCCCAGGCGGCCGCGGCCGACGCCCCGTTGAGCGACGACTACCCGGTCCTGCTCGGCCCGGTCCGGCTGGAGACCCGGTTCACCGAGGCCGAGCTGCTGATCCGGGTCTTCCCCGACGAGTGGTCGGTCGACGCCTTCGAGCCCCGGCCGAGCGAGGCCGAGCTCGGCGCGCTCGACGCCTACTGGACGGCGCTGTGGCGCACCGGCGGCGCCGCCGTCGGCGAGCAGGCCGCCTGGCGCGAGCTGACCGGCCGGATCGCGGCGGGCCGGGCCACCTGGCTGCTCGGCGAGCACCAGCCGGAGAACCCCGCCGACCGACCGACGAACGTCCCGGCCGGCACCACCGTCCTCGTCGTCCTGAGCGCCGCCGCCCTGCCTACGGCCGACCGCCAGCCCACCGTCGACTACTGGAGCGTCGTCTGGCGGGCCCACGGCGACCGGGCCGGGCTGGGCGCGGCCGAGGTCGCGCTGCTCGCCGCCGTCGGCCCGGCCCGGGCCGCGGCGATCCGCGCCCGCCGCCCGGCCGGCATCGAGGCGGCCCCGACCACCGCCGGCACCGACGTCCGACTCGCCTTCCTGGTCGTCCCGCGCCCGCCCGCGGCCGGCATCGCCCCGCAGTCCTGGACCACCGCCGCCCGGGCCACCCTGCTGCCCGACCGGTTCCGCTTCCTCGGCTGGGCCGGCGGCCGCAAGGTCTTCGACCTGGAGGGCGAGCCCGTCCCCGTGACCCTGGCGGTCAGCCCCGACCCGAGCGCCACCGACCGCATCAAGGTCGACGAGACCACCGGTGTGCTGCACATCCTCGACGACCTGAAGTGGCTCACCGAGTTCGGGCGCGCGGTGACCGACGGGATGGGCATCCGGATCCCGCGCACCGCGGCCCTGGCCGAGGGCCTCGACCGCCTGGTGGTCCTCGGCCTGCGCCGCCGGCCCACCGCCGAACAGACCGCCACCGACCTGACCGACCTGCTCACCCGGCAGCTCCGCAGCCCCGCCGGGCTCGGCCTGCTGCCCCAGGGCACGCCCACCAACAACACCGAGCAGGCTCCGGCCGGCCCGGCCGCCGGGGCCGGGACCGCCACCGGCCCGCAGTCCGCCGCCGCCCGCCAGGCCACCCCGACTGGGGCGGGCGGGCGCACCGACGGTCAGTGGTTCGCCGAACTGCTCGGTCTCGACCCGGCCGCGCTGGTCGGCCTGGCGCACGCCGACGCCACCGACCAGCGCGAGGCCCGCGCCGCCAACACCGCCCTGTGGCCCGCCACCTGGGGCTACCACCTCCAGACCATGCTCCACCCGGTGTTCGACCGGGAGGCCGTCGAGCAGACCCGGCGGTTCTTCGTCCGGCACGTCTCCGGCCGCGGCCCGCTCCCGGCGGTCCGGATCGGCCGCCAGCCGTACGGGATCCTGCCGACCACCGCGTTCAGCCGGCTCAGCTGGCCCGACCCCAACCCCGCCACCGGCACCGGCCCCACCGGCACCGGCCCGTCGGCCGTCGCCGAGGGCCCGCCCGTCGCGCACCGCCGTGCCCTGCACCACGTGCTCACCGTGATGGCCGCGGACTGGCAGGCCGCCGCCCGCAAGGTCTCCCACCTCGGCGGCGAGGTCACCGACGCGCACCAGCACCTGCTGGACATCCTCGCCCTGCACCCCACCTCCGCCGAGTACCACCAGCGCTACGCCCAGAGCGTCGAGGACATCTTCAACCGGGAGAACCTCGGCGCCCGCGGCTCCGCCGTCCTCCCCGCCCTGGAACGCCTCGACATGCCCGGCCCGATCCGCGCCCTGCTCACCCGGCTCGGCTACCCCGACACCGGACCCGGCACCAGCCGGGACCCGGACCTCGTCCGCCGGCTGTTCACCGACGTCCAGCACCCGCTGCTGGCCCCGCTCGTCGACGACCGCCCGCTCTCCGAGACCGCGCCCGTCCGCCCCTACACCACCGCCGGCGCCGGCTACCTGCGCTGGCTCGCCGCCCACGCGCGCACCGACCTGGAGGCCGTCCGCACCGAGTCCGGCTTCCCGGCCGACGACCGGCCCGCCGCCCTGCTCTACCTGCTGCTGCGGCACGCCCTGCTGCTCGGCTGGGCCGACGCCGCCACCGAACTCGCCATCGCCCGGGGCATCGCGACCCCGGCCGAGATCGCCGCCACCGACCCGGCGTTCATCCACGTCCGGCTCCCGGCCCAGGGCCAGAGCATCCCGAGCGAGAGCCGCTTCCGACGGCTCTACTCGCCCTCTCCCGCGATCACCGGCGACCCGCGCCGACTGGTCGTCGACCACATCCCGCGGGCGCTCGCCGCCCAGCCCGCCGACCCCGCCACCGCCCGCCTCGCCGAGCAGGCCGAGGCCCTGGACACGCTCGCCGACCTGCCCACCGCCCGGCTGGAGCGCCTCCTCGCCGAACACCTCGACTGCGCCACCTACCGGCTCGACGCCTGGCGGCTCGGCCTGGCCAACGAACGCCTCGCCGAACTCCGCTACGGCCCGGCCGGCACCGCCCCCGCCAGCCGCGGCCTCCACCTCGGCGCCTACGGGCGACTGGAGGACATCCGCCCCCGCGACACCCGCAAGCTCACCACCGTCACCCCGCCCGCCCCGCTCGCCGAGGTCTTCAAGGGCACCACACCGCTGCTGCACGACGCCGACAACGGCGGCCACCTGCACGCCCCGTCACCCGCCCAGGCCCGCACGGCCGCCGTCCTGCGGGCCGGCTACCTCGCCAACGGCTCCAAGCAGAACCCCGGCTCCTTCGCCGTCAACCTCAGCTCCGCCCGGGTCCGCACCGCGCTCGGCATCCTCGACGGCATGCGCCAGGGCCAGTCCCTCGGCGCCCTGCTCGGCTACCGCCTCGAACGCGCCCTGCACGACGCCCACGAACGGGCCGAGGTCGACATCCTCATCTCCGCCCTGCGGCTGGTCTTCCCGCTGCGCGCCGGGCGGATCGCCCAGACCGTCCCGCACCAGGCCGACCGGCCCGACCCCGCGAAGCCCCTCGCCATCGAACAGATCGAGGCCCGCAACGTCGTCGACGGCCTCGCCCTCGTCCGGCACATCACCCGCACCGACGTCCCGGACACCTACCCCTTCGGCCTCGGCACCGCCCTGCCCGCCGCCGGCGACGACCAGCGGACGGTCGTCAACCGGGCCGTCCGGGGCCTGCTCGACATCCACGACGCGCTGGCCGACCTCGCCGTCGCCGAAGGCACCCACCAAGCCCTGCTCGGCAACACCGAACGCGCCTCCGCGACCCTGGACGCCTACGCCAAGGAGGGCCTGCCGCCCGAACCGGCCGTGATCCACACCCCGCGCAGCGGCACCACCCTCACCCACCGGTTCGGCCTGCGCCTCACCCCGGGCCTCAAACCCGACAACGGCGCGCCCCCGTTCAGCCACAACAACCCGCGGGCCCAGGCCGAACCCGCCGTCAACGACTGGCTGCCGAGCCTCCTCCCGCCACCCGCCTCCGTGGTCGCCCAGGTCACCTGGACCGACCCGGTCAGCGGCCGACCGCGCGCCCGCGCCGTCAGCCAGGCCGACACCGGCCTCCAGCCGATCGATCTGCTCTGGGCCCTGCGCCCGGTGGGGGAGGGCGCCATGACCGACCTCGACGACCGGATCACCGGCGTCGTCCTCGCCAAGGACGACCCCCGCCCGGACGCCGAACTCACCATCCGCTACACCGAACGGGTGGCCGGGAAGACCACCTTCTTCGAGCTCTCCCCGCTGGTCGCCGCCCTGCGCAGCCTGCTCACCACCGCCCGCCCGCTGCGCCCCAGCGACCTGGTGCCCGCCGCCGGCGCCACCCCCGTCGACCGGGCCGCCGACGCCGCCGTCTCGCTGCCCCGGGACCGCCCGGTCGCCGTCCACGACGCGCTGGACGGCCTGGGCCGCGCCCTCGCCGACTACCTCGCCGCCCTCCGCCCGCTCTACCCGCCCGGCGCCGACCCCCGCCGCGCCGACCTGCTCGCCCGGATCGACACCCTGCTCACCGGCTACGCCGGCCTGGTCACCACGGCCGCCGGCTTCGGCATGGTCCGCAGCGGCTGGGGCGAACTCGCCCAGTGGCGGCGCGGCGTCTTCACCGACGTCCTGGCCGCCGTGGCCGAGACCGCCCAGCGGATGGGCCGCGCCCTCGCCCAGGCCGACGCGCTGCTCGCCGCCTACAACGCCCTCCCCGCCGGGACCTCCGACGCCGAGCGCTTCCACCTGCTCCAGCAGGCCGAACGCCTCATCGCCACCAAGCCCACCACGCCGCTGCCCAGCCGCCCCGCCACCTTCCGGGCCGTCGTCCTGAACCGGCGCCAGGCCTTCGACGCCCGGCTGCAAGCCCTCAAGGCCGAGGCCACCACCACCCGCACCACCCTCAGCGGGCTGCTCGCCGAGGTCGCCGGCAAGCTCCCGCTCACCGACTACGACCCCACCGGCCTCGACCTCAAGCCCTACCAGGACCGGGTGATCGCCTTCGGCCGCGACCTGCTGGACCGCGCCGAGGCCCTGAGCGCCGAGATCGACAGGCGGCTCGAAACCGCCGGCCGCGCGCTGCGGGACCACGACGCCGCCGCCCCCGGCCCCGACCGGGTCGAGGCCGCGCTCGCCGTCCTCAAGGCACTCCTCGGCGAGGACGTCCTCGCCGTCCCCGAGTTCACCCCCGACGCCCAGCTCGCCGCCGACTGGAAGAAGGCCCGAGACGACAGCGCCGCCCTGGTCCGGCACCTCACCCAGCCGCCGTTCTCCCGGGACTTCCCGGTCGACGACTGGGCCCACGGCATCGCCCGGGTCCGCGAGCAGCCGCGCCGCTGGGAGCAGACCGTCCTGCTGAGCGACGCCCTGCGCGGCCCCGGCGGACTCCT
Source organism: Kitasatospora sp. NPDC093806 (assembly GCF_040683335.1). Lineage (NCBI taxonomy): Bacteria > Bacillati > Actinomycetota > Actinomycetes > Kitasatosporales > Streptomycetaceae > Kitasatospora > Kitasatospora sp. NPDC093806. The sequence continues at coordinate 73,915 of NZ_JBFBDO010000015.1, read as the reverse complement.
CGGCGAGCTGCTCCCCGGCCGGGACCCGCAGCTCGTCCCCGTCCAGCTGCCCTACCGGCCCGAGGACCACTGGCTCGGCATGGAGTTCCGGCCCGGCACCGCCATCACCGAGGACAAACTGCTGTTCACCGCCCACTACGCGCCCGACCCGCTGCTCGGCCCCGTCACCACCCAGGCCGGCCTGCTGTTCGACGAATGGACCGAGGTCATCCCGGCCGAACGCGAGACCACCGGCATCGCCGTCCACTACGACGGGCCGGACTCCGAACCGCCCCAGACGATGCTGCTCGTCGTCCCGCCCACCCGCACCGGCGCCTGGAACACCGACGACCTGCTCGCCGCCGTCGAGGAGACCTTCGACCTCGCCAAGGCGCGGGCGGTCGAACCCGCCCACCTCGACGACACCGCCTACGCCCAACTGCTCCCGGCCACCGTCCTGTCCGCGACCCGGCAGCCGATCACCATCTCCACCGATCTCGCCGTCGCCAACCAGCGCTGGAAGGCCGCCCATGACTGAGCCCCGCATCGACGACCTCGCCAAGGCGATCGCGGACCGCGAACCCGCGGCCGTCGGGGTCTGGAACCGGCTGGAGGGCCGCCCGCGCACCACCGACTTCGACCGCGCCCTGCGCGCCGAGATCCGTGACCCGCTCTGGCTGCTCACCCGGCAGTGGCAGCTCGGCGAGTTCCGCGGCACCGACGCCGGCTCACCCGTCACCGCCACCTACTCCGTCGCCGGGGCCCCGCCCAGCCGGTTCCGGCCCGCCACCACCGGCGGCGGGGCGAAGCCGCTGCCGCCCGACCGCCCGCTGGAGGCCGTCGCCGAACGGCGCCCGCTGCCGTTCGTCCTCGGCGCCGACCCGATCGCCTTCGACCTGCGGCTGGCCATCGGCCGCCGCTGGTTCAAGCTGCTCGCCCGCGACCCCACCCTCGGCGACCTGGTCTTCGACTTCCGCGGCCAGTACCTCCGGCGCTACCCGATCGCCCTGCCCGACCCCGAACGGGACACCGACGCCCCCAGGGTGGCCCACGCCGAGGTCTGGGCCACCCTGCAGGCCGTCGCCGGCCGCCGGATGGACGGCTACCTGCTCTACCGCCACATCAAGGACGGCGGCCGGGCCTCCGACGGCATCGACGACCTGCTCCACGTCCACTACCCGGCACTGGACGGCCTCGGCGCGAAACTGGTCGCCTGGTTCGACGATCTGATCGACCAGCCGGCCGGTGACGCCACCTGGGACCCGCGCCGCCTCGAACACCGCTTCTCGGTGGCGACCACCGCCCCCGACGGCCGCGAGACCGTCCTCACCGCGCCCGAGTACCCCGGCGGCGAACTCGACTGGCACGCCTTCTCAATCGACCCCGAGAACCCCGTCGGCGGCACCGCCCCGGCCCCGCCCCCGATCAACCGCACCGTCTTCCCCGCCCCCGTCCGCTTCTCCGGCATGCCGCTGCCGCGCTGGTGGGCGATCGAGGACGGCCGCACCAACTTCGCCGCCGTCGCCCCCGACAGCACCGACCTCGCCCGGCTGGTCTTCCTGGAGTTCGCGCTGGTCTACAGCAACGACTGGTACCAGCTCCCGTGCGACCTGCCCGTCGGCACCCTCGCCACCATCCAGGGCCTCGCCGTCACCGACGTGTTCGGCCAGCGGCTGTGGATCACCCCCGCCGGCACCGGCCGGGACGAGGACTGGCAGCGCTGGTCGATGTTCACCCTCGACACCCTCGGCGACGAGGACGTGCCCGCCGACACCCGGCTGCTCCTGCCGCCGAGCGTGCCCAAGGTCGCCGACGGGCCGCTCCTGGAGGAGGTGTCCCTGATCCGCGACGAGAACGCCAACCTCGTCTGGGGCATCGAACGCACCGTCCGCCTCCCCACCGGCGACGGCCGCCGGGGCAGCGAGGTCGCCGCCGAGATCCAGGCCCGGCACCTGCAACGGCACCCGCCCGCCGCCCCCGACGGGCCGCTCGCCGCGATCGGCTACCGGGCGATGAACTCCGTCCCCGAGCACTGGATCCCGTTCATCCCCGTCCACGTCCCCGGCGACAACCGCAGCATCCAGCTCCAGCGGGCGGCGATGCCGAACGTCGTCGGCGTCCTGCCACCCGTCCAGCCCCGCACCTCGCTGCTCCGCGAGGGCCTCGACGCCGCCGTCCCACGCGGGTACTTCGTCAACGAGGAGGAGGTCCCGCAGTCCGGCACCCGGCTCTCCGTCGCCTACAACCGCACCCGCTGGCGCGATGGGAGGGTCTGCGTCTGGCTCAGCGCCGCCCGGGGCGCCGGCCGCGGCGAGGGCTCCAGCGGCCTGGCCTTCGACCTCCTCGTCGACACGCCGCCCGCCCCGCCCGGTGGCCCGGCCGCGGCGGCGGGGTGACGGCGTGACAGCATCCCCGGTGTGGTGATCTACGACGAACGACTCTCCGTCCCGCTGCGCTGGTGGCTGGCCGCCCTCGCGGCCGCCGCCGCGCTCACGGCCGCCCTGTTCCCGCTCGGCCACCTGTGCGCGGCGGCCGCCGGCGCGATGCTGCTGCTGGTGCTGGCCCCGGCGTTCCGCGGCTACGGCGCGGTCCGGATCCGGATCTGCGACGGCGTGCTGGTGGCCGGCCCGATCGTGCTGCGCGGCGAGCACACGGGCACGGTCGAGGTCCTCGACGAGCCCGCCGCCTTCGCCTGGCGCACCCGCCTGGCCGGCCCCCGCGCCCGACTCCTCATCCGCGGCTACCTGCCGCACGCCGTCCGCGTCGAGGTCGCCGAGCCCACCCTGCTCTGCCCCTACGTCTACCTCTCCACCCGCCACCCCGAATCCCTCGCCGCCGCCCTCACCGAAGCCCGCGACCACTACGCCACCCCGGCCGCGGCCGGCCACTGACCCGGGGGCGGGAGCCCGAGCCTTTCGCCGGGGGGGCTGTCTCCGCCTCGCCACCGGGACACCTTCCGGACCTGATCGGTCGCGGTCGGAAATGTCTCCCGGCCGTGGCCGGCCGCCGGCTTGGTGACGGGGAGCGTCGGCCCCCGCTCGCCGGGGGGCGTCTCGCCTCGGCTGCGGACAGCTCGCCGTGCTGTCGTCGCGCCGGCGGCCGGCTGCCGGCCCCCATCCTCCGGCCTGGTGCGGCCGGATCGGGGAGGGGCCGCTACGAGCGCGGTTCCCCGGTCGGGGCCATGACGGCTCGGGCCAGGACGTGGCCCCGGATGACGAAGTGCAGCAGCGCGAGGGTGGAGTCCTCGCCGACGCCGAGCTCGCGGACCGACTCGACGTCCAGCGCGTGTACGGCCGTGTAGTAGTGGTGCAGTCCGGTGCCGGCGGCCGGGGCGGCGCCGAGGTAGCCGACGAGGCCGGCGTCGTTCCTGAGCTGGAACGCCTCGCCGGGGAGCTCGGCCGCCGGGTCCCCGGCCCGGGTCGGCAGGGCGGTGGTGTCGGCGGGCAGGTCGACCAGGCCCCAGTGCCAGAAGCCGCTGGGGGTGGGGGCGTCGGGGTCGATGACGGTCACCGCGAAGCTCCTCGTACCGGCCGGAGCCCCGGACCAGGACAGCTGCGGCGAGGCGTCCTCCCCGCCGGGGACGCCGAACCGGCCGCTGTAGTGCCGGTCCGCGTAGGGCGCGCCGTCCGCGGTGTCCTGGCTCGCCAGGGCGAAGGACGGCAGGTCGGGGTCAAGCCGGGTGTAGGGGTCGACGGACACACCGGTCTCCAGAGGCTCGTCAGCGGGCGTCCGCGCCATCGGAACGGTTCGGCGCGCACGGGTCCGCGGCCCACGCGGCCGCGCACGCCCAGTCAGCCCCGCCGCCGTCGGCGCCGCAACCCGGCGTCGCCCAAGCGGGGCGCGGCCCGGGCCCGCAGACGTGGCTACCCGCGCGCCCCCGGCACGCCACCGCGCGCGGCGTCCGGGGCCGGTTGCGCGGCGGCGGGCGGGGAATGCTCGCGCGGATCCGACGGCTCGACGGGGGCTGGTCTCGATGGTGTGGGCGCGGGTACGGGTGCTGATCGGCTTCGGGGCGTTCGGGGTGTTCTGGGGCACCTGGGGCGCGCTGATCCCGGAGATCCGGCAGCGGGCACGGGTGGACGACGGCGAGCTCGGCCTCGCCGTGCTGATGATCGGAATCGGCGCGCTCTGCTCGATGCGACCGGCCGGCGCGGCCGTCGACCGGTTCGGCCGCTCCGCCGTCGCCGCCTGCCTGCTGCTGATGGCGGTGGCTGCGGTCCTGCCCGGCCTGGCCCGCGGCGCACCGGCGCTGATGGCCGCCCTGGCGGTGCTCGGCGCGGCCTCGGGGGCCGTCGACGTGGCCGTCAACTCGCTGGCGAGCGAGGAGGAGCAGCGCACCGGGCGGCTGATGAACGCCGCCCATGCCTGCTTCTCCGCCGCGGTGCTGCTCGGCGCCCTGGCGACGGGCCTCGCCCTCGGCCACCGACTCGCGGCGGACACCGTCCTCCTACTGGCGGCCGCACTGCTGGCCGGCGCGGCCGCGGCGATCTGCCTCCGCCGGGAGGAGGCCCACCTGGACCGCCCGGCGCAGCCCCGCCACCGCCCGGGCGTCGCGCGCCGGCCCCTCCTGCTGCTCGGGGGGCTGTGCGCGCTCGCGTTCCTGGTGGAGAACGCCTGGCAGAGCTGGAGCGCGGTGATGCTGCGCTCCGTCTTCGGACTCGGCCCCGGCCCGGCCGCCGCCGGACCGGTGGTCTTCGCGGCGTCCGCCGCAGTCGGACGGCTGGCCGGCCATGGCCTCGCGGCCCGGCTGTCGCAACGGCGCCTGCTCGTCCTGGGCGCCACGGTGGCGGCCCTCGGCACCCTGGGCGCCGCCCTGGCACCGGGCGCGGCGACGATGCTGGCGGGCCTGGTGGTCGCGGGCCTCGGCACCTCGGTCTGCGCGCCGACGATCCTCTCCCTCGCCGGAGCACGGGCCCAGCCCGGGACGCGCTCCGCCGCCGTGTCCGTGGTCGCCTCCGTGGGATACCTCGGCTTCCTGATCGGCCCGGCCGCCGTCGGCCTCACCGCCTCGGCGGCGGGCCTGCGCACCGCGCTGACCGGCGTCGCCGGAGCAGCGGTACTCCTGGCCTGCGCCGCCTCCCTCTCCCTGCCGCCCCAAGAGCCCGCCCAGCGGTAGCCGGCCGGGTCACAGGACACCAGAGACACCGCACGGGACCAGCGCGTCAAATGGCTGTCGGAGCCCTTGTTGCGAAAGTGGATCTTTCTTTGGAACGATTTTGGTCCGGAATGAGAGGAACGGCCGATCACCATGAGGCACGAATCGAAGGCGTGGTACAGCGCCAGGACCTTTTACCGATGGCTGACCTCGGAAGGCCGTCCCTATGAGGAGCGTGTCGTGCTGTTCCGGGCACGTTCCCTCGACGAGGCGATCGAACTGGCTGAGCGGGAGTCGGCCGAGTATGCCGGGGCGGGTGGCCTCGAAGTCCTGGGCATGGTGGAGGCGTACCGGATCTCCGACGGCGACGAGGCGGTGGGTGTGGGCACGGAGGTGTTCTCCAAACTGCATGCGCTCGACCTCCCGGCGGACGCGTTCCTCGACCGTTATGACTCGGGGCCGGCTCACACGCAGATCAGTGAGTGATGCCGCCGAACGATGATCATGGTGCGGCGCGCGAGGGGATGCGGCGGATCGGCAGTCTGACCGGAGTCATCGCCGCGGCGCAGGCGAGGCACCGCGGCGATGCCCGGGGCGGGATTCTGCGGGCTCAGCCGGTCGAGGTGGAGGCCGGGTGGGTGAGGTAGGGGAGGTCGGTGACGGGCTGGTCGTGGAAGTGGCGGTCGAGGATTTCGGTGAAGGCGCGGGGGCGTTGGAGGGGCATGAAGTGGTCGGTGCCGCCGACGGCGACGAACCGGCCGTGGCGGTAGGTCTCGGCGAGGCGGCGGCCGCTGTCGGGTGGGGCGACGGCGTCGTGGGCGCCGTTGAAGACCAGGACCGGGATGTCCGGGGTGGGGGCGTCCACGATCAGGGGGTTGATCCGGGTCCGGCGGCAGTTCTGGATGATGCGCAGGACGGACTGCTCGTCCGAGGCGGCCAGTTGGGTCCTGACCAGGTGGGAGACGTGCCGGGTGCGGCGGTCGGCCGCCCAGTGGTGGACGGGGGAGAGGAGGTCGACGGCCCACTCGGCGAAGCGGGCGACCTCGCCGCGCTCGATCACCGCGAGCCCGTCCGCGAGGTCCGCGAGCGGGCCGGCCGGTACCTCCGCCGCCGCGCCGCACAGGGCCAGCCGGGCCAGCCGCCCGGGTGACCGCTGGGCGAGCCGGTGGACGATCATCGCGCCGTAGGAGAGCCCGACGACGTTGAGCGCGGGGTGGCCGAGCCGGTCGACGGCGTGCTCGACGGCATCCGCGAGGAAGTCGAGCCCGTACTCGGGCGGTAGCGGGTCGGACGACCCGAGGCCCGGGGGTTCGAGGACGATCAGGGTGGCGGCGGCGGTCAGCGCGGGTTCGTGGTAACGCCAGGAGTGCACGTCCTGGAACACCCCGCCGACGATCAGGATCGGTTCGACGGACGGGCTCTCGTGGTGGACGACCCGGCAGCGGTAGCCGAAGCCGCCGTACTCGAACCCGATGATCTCTTCCCGCTGCTGCACTGGCGGTCCCCGTCCTGGTCGGCCGGTCTCGGCGTACCGGCGTTCAGCAGGGCAACGAGTCGGTCGGACGCGGGTTCGGCCGGGGGCCCACCCACCCTCCGGATGCCCGCGAACGCCGCCGGGCCGGCCGACCGGGGCGTAACCGATCGGGTGGCCCGAGCGTTGGTGATGGCCGTTCGTTCGCATCCGACCGGGGTCGGGTCGGTCGGCGGCGTGTCAGGGCTCCGGCTCGTCCTCCTCGGGGAGGGTCGCGTCGAGGGTTTCGGCCACGGTGACCTCGATGATCCGGTCCCGTTCCTCGGCGGTGAGCGGGAGGGGCGGGGTGTCCGCCCGCTCCAGCCGGATCCGGACGGTGCGGGTGACCACCTCGCGGCCGGGCTCGGGGGTCTGCCGGCGGAGGTCGCGGTAGACGCCCCAGGCGAGGGTGGCCACGCTGACCACCAGTGAGCCGAGGGCGACCGGGTCGAGGTAGCGGTCGGGGCGGGTGGACGCGCCCCGGGCGTGCAGGGCGGCCTCCACGTCGGCGGTAAGGGTGGGGGTGCGCGGGGTGGTGAGGCGCAGGGCCGCCGCGCGGGCGCCCGCCTCGATCGGGTCGGTCGTCATACGGGTTCTCCTCGGCAGGGTCGGCGGGGGCGGCAAGCCCGGAGAGGCGGGCGGTCAGCTCTGGACGTGGTCCCGGACGGCGCCTGGCAGACGGCGCCCGGTGACCGACCGCCAGGCCCGCTCCAGGGCCCGCAGCCCCAGTTCGCGCGTCAGCAGCCGGAGGTTGACGGCGCTGGGCCGGGCGAGCGGGTGCGGGAACTCCTCGAAGCAGGTGACGCTGCGGACCAGCCACTCCAGGGCCTCCCGTGGACGCCCCTGCTCCTCGGCGAGCAGCCCGAACTGCCCGAACGTCCGGGCCAGCCCGGGCCGGTCCTCGATCCGGTGCGAGACCTCCAGGGCCTTGCGGTACCAGGCCTCGGCGTCCGCCGCCCGCCCACCCGCCTGGGCCGTGACGCCGCGCTGGTGGTACGTGGTGGACAGTCCGGCCGGATCGCCCAGTTCCTCGCGGACGGTCATCGCCCGGGCGAGCCACCTCTCGGCGTCGGCGAGGTCCCCCCGCTGGAAGGCGACGAGTCCGAGCTGGTGGTGGCTGGACGCCGTGCCGTGCCGGTCGCCGATGTCCTGCCGGAGCTCCAGGGCCTTGCGGTGCCAGGCCTCCGCCTCCCGCAACCGGTCCCGCATCGAGGCCAGCATGCCGAGCTGGTGGTAGCTGCGGGCCGTGTCGGGCCGGCTGCCCAGCTCCTCGGAGATGGCCAGCGCCTCCTTGCACCACTCCTCGGCCTCCGCCAGCAGCCCGAGGTCGGTGGCGATGGTGGCGAGCTGATGGTAGATCCGTGCGGCCTTCGGCCGGTCGCCCAGTTGCTCGGCGACCGCCAGCGCGCGCCCGTACCAGTTCCCGGCCTCCTCGAACCGCCCCTGCTCCTGGGCGAGGAGGCCGAGCTGGTGGTAGGCGGGGGCGGCCCGCTGCGGGCCGCCCCGGCGTTCGTGGACCGCCAGCGCCTGCCGGGTCCAGCGTTCGGCGTCCGCCAGTCGGCCGCGGTGGTGGGCGATCACGCCCAACTGGTGGTGGGCGACGGCGGTCAGCTCCTCCCGGTCGAGCTGTTCCAGGACGGTCAGGGACCGCAGGTACCACTGCTCGGCGTCCTCCCAGTCGCCCCGGTCCACGGCGACCCGGCCGAGTGCCTGCTGGGAGTGGGCGAGGTTGGCGAGCCGTTCCGGGCCGGGCGGCTGGCGCCGGACGGCCTCGTGGATGGTGCGGAAGGACCGTTCGGCCTCGTCCGGGCGGCCCCGCAGCAGCTGCCGCTGTCCCTCGGAGCCGACCAGGAAGACCCAGAGCGCCCCGGCCGGGGTGTCCAGCCCGGGCGGGCCGCCGTCGGGGCCCTCCAGCGCGAGCCGCGCCCGGTCGACCCAGCCGCGCGCCTCCGCGTACAGGCCGCGGAGGTCCCAGTAGTCGTCGAGCGGCCGGACGATGTGCAGGGCCTGCTCCCACAGGCCGTGGTCCAGCGCGTGGCCGAGCAGGCTGCCGACGGTCCGCCGCTGGTGGTCGATCGCCGTCAGGGCGAAGTCGGTGTTCCCGCCGTTCAGTTCGCGGTGCAGCAGGGAGCAGAAGTGGGCCTGGGCGTCGACCAGGGCCAGCAGGGCGGCCGCGCGCTGCTCGGCGAAGTCGGCTTCCTCCGCGCGCCATCGGGCGGTGAGGTGCGCGGGCAGCGCCGGGTGGAGCCGGAAGGCGGCCCCGGCGGACTCGGTGAGCAGGCCGAGGCCCGCCGCGCGGCGCAGCAGGCGCTGCCACTCCTCGCCGTCGCGGTCCCGGAACCGGGCGGGGGTGAGCGGGTGCCGGGAGAGGAGCTGGAGGAGGTTGGCGTCGGCCGTCCCCTGGAACAGCGTGACGGCCGCCAGTGCCCGGCGGTCCGCCTCCGGCAGGTGGGCGAGCGAATAGGCGATGCTCGCCGCGAGCGACGCGCCCCGCGCCTCGCGCTCGTCGCCCAGCAGCCGGGCCTCACCCCGCATCAGCGCGTCGAGTACCTGCCGGGGTTCGCGGATGGCGAGGGACGGCAGGACGAGCCGCATGCTCAGCGGGTGCCCGTCCAGCCATTCCAGCAGCTCGCCGAACGCCCGCTGCTCGCGCCTGCGCGCCGTGCCGGGGTAGGGGGCCAGCACCTGCTCGGCGTACTCGACGGCCTCCTCCGGGTCGAGGCCGGCGACCTCGATCCGGAGCGGGTCCGGGCCCAGCCAGTCCTCGGGGGTGCGGCTGGTGAGGACGACCGTGCTGCGCCCGCGCCGGGCGACGCGTTCCAGGAAGGCGCGCAGTTCGGCGCGCTGGGCCTCGGCCAGCGGCGGGGTGGCGCCGGTCGGGTCGGGCATCGAGTACACCGACTCGACGTTGTCCCAGATCAGCAGCAGGCTGCGGGCGGCGAGCAGCCGTTCGACGGCCTCCTGGCGCTTGGCCGGGGGGAGGAGGTCGAAGCGTTCGTCGTCGGGGAACAGCCGGCGGCCGAGGCGGTCGATCACACCGGTCAGGCCGAACGAGGCCACACCGGGCTCGAAGGTGTGCCAGATGACCGGGTCCGGGCCGGTCACTGCGCCGGTGTCCCGGCACCAGCGGCCGAAGGCCTTGGCCAGTTCGGTCTTGCCCACGCCGCCGGAGCCGTGCAGCACCACGACGCGCCGCAGCCGGGCGCCGACGTCCAGCCTCAGCAGCAGGCCGTCCCGGCCGACGAACTCGCCGACCGGCGCCAGGCCGTCCGGGCCGCCGTCCGGGTCCTGGCCGTCCGGGGCGTCCGGATCGACGATCTCCGCCTCGACGAGGTCGAGGATCCTGCTGCCGAGGTCCTCGTCCAGGTCCTCGGCCAGGTCCTCGTCCACGTCCTCGCCGGGGCCCGCGCCCGGAGCGGTCCCGGACCGCAGGCCGGGCAACGCGACCTCGTTGCGGCTGTACAGGACCGGCACCATCCAGTCGGCCAGCGGTAACCGGCCCTTGGGCGAGGGCCGCCGGTCCTGCGCGGCGAGCTGCCGGCGGCCCGCCGTCACCGCCTCCGACACCCGGTCACCGGCGAACAGCCGCTCGTAGAAGGCGCCCATGAACTCCGCGGCGGCCACCGCGTAGACGCTGTACGCCATCGCGAGCACGGCCAGCGCGCCCTCCTGGAGCAGCCGGGTGGCCACCGCCGCCTCCACCTCGGCGGCCAGCGCGGCCGACTGGCAGGCGTTCAGGACCACCAGCGGCACCTCGGCGGCGGCCAGCACCCGGGCGACCCGCTCGGCCGGCACCAGCTCAGCGCCCCCGCCCGGCGTCTCGAACACCAGCATGCCGCGCGGCCCGGGCCCCTGGAAGGTCAGCGGGCGGCGGCCCACCCCGGGCCGGAGCGGGGCGTCGTCCCGGGTGTCCGTGCCGAAGACGCCGTGGCCGTCGAAGTGCACCAGCTGGAACGGCCGCCCGGCCGCCCGCGCCTCCTGCAGCACCTCGCTGAGCCGGGCCAGCGTCGGCGGGCGCAGCACCACCAGTTCGAGCTCGCCGCGCACCGCCTTCAGCCGGCGCAGCAGCGGCCGGGCGATCATCCGGTAGCCGACGTCGTCCGGACCGGCCGGCCGGGCGATCACCAGCAGCACCCGCAGGCACGAGCCGCTGACCCGGAACACCCGGCCGAGCTGCGCCGTCGGCAGGTTGCGGCTGACCGCCACGCCGTCCAGCGCGAGCGGTGACGGGCGGCCCGGATCGGCCATCAGTTCCCAGGGGAGGGCGAGCAGCCGGGCACTGTCCGAGCGCAGGACGAGTTCCAGCCCGCCGCCGCGGGCCCGCGCGCGGAGGTAGGCGTCCCGGGCGGGGCCGGTGCCGAACAGGGCGGCGAAGATCCGCGCCCCCCACTCCGGGAGGCGCCGGGCGATGTCGGGGCCCCGGTCGCCGTAGACGCCGAACGGGGCCCGGAGGTACTCCTCCAGGTACCAGCGCAGGTCGGCGAGGTCCCGGTCGTCGAGCGGCCAGCGGAGCTCGCCCGCGTCGACGGGGGGTGCGGGGATCGCCTCGCCCGGGGGCCACTCCATCACCGACACCCGGCCGCCGGAATGGAGGTCCAGCACCAGACGTTCGACCACAACCGCCCCCCAGCGAACCCGGGCGGCCGTGCGGCCGTCCCACTGCGGAGCACAGAGTAGCGGTGTCGGCACCGCGTGCGGGCACCCGGAAGCAAAGACGGGGTAACGATCCGCACCCGCTCGATCCTCCCGGCCGGAGCCGGGCCGGAGCCGGGCCGGAGCCGGGCCGGATCGGCGGGCCCGCTCCCGGCGGCCCCGCTGCTCAGCGCCGGTCGTCGGACTCCGGCTCGTCGTCCGCCTCGGGGCCCGGACCGACGGCCGCCGCGGCGCCGTAGAGATCGTCGTCCCCGTCGTAGTCCGTCCCGCCGTGGCGCGCCCTGCCGTGCTCCGTCCCGCCGTGGCCCGTCCCGCCGTGGTCCGCCGCGCGGACCGGGCCGGGCCCGCCGCCCGGTCGCCTCAGGCGTCCGGCGAACAGGTCGTCGGGCGCCGCTTCGCTCATCTCGGACAGGGGTTCCGTCACCCCGTCCGGCTCCTCGCCGCCGGCCATCGGTTGCTCCAACCCGCTGCTGCACTGGATAGGGCCGAGGGTACTCCCGGACCGTGGGCCGCTTCGTACGGTGCGGAGCCGCAGGGCGCCCCCGGCCTGGCCGGTCGCGGGTGCAGGCGCCGTGCCCGAAGAGGCATACCGAACGTTCCGTCGGTGCCCGGCGGGCCGCCCCCGCCTCCCGGCGGTCGGCCGACGGACGCGCCCCGTTCGTCCGGCCGCCATCGGCGATCAAGCGGCGGACCTGCGCCGCAGGGCGTCCGCCCCGCGTCGGCGCGGCCGTCCGGCCCGCCCCCGGGTGGCGCGAAACCCGCCGCCCGGCGATCCCGTCGGTGATCTGCGTCACTTGACGCTGAATTCCGGCTGGGATTCACTCTTGCGGCGTCGGGAAACGGAGCGGGAAATTCTGCGGAATTGCCGTCACGACCCGGCGGTCGGAATGTCTGCCAATACCGCGCAATCACTGGAGGTGCTGTCATGAAGCTCGTTCACTTCGTGAAGAAGGTCATGCCGGAGAAGAGCCTGAAGGCCTACGCCTGGTACCGCTGGGTCTGATCCGGTCGCTGACCGAAAGGGCCGGGCCCGGCGACATTCGCACGCGCCGGGCGCGGCCCGCCCACCCCTGCCCGCCACCCCGCCCACCCCTTGGAGTCACGGATGGCTGTGTCCAGCACCGGCCGGAGCGGCCGGGTCACCCGCTTCGCGCCGCGGATCGACGCGCTGCTGCGCGAGCACCGGGGCGCCGACCTGTTCCGCCTGGAGGCGGACACCATCGGGGTCGCCGGCCCCGAGCTGATGGACGGGCTGCTGCGCGCCAGGCCGGCCAACGCCGAGGAGCGCCCGACCTTCAAGCCCGTGCAGGGCCGGCTCGTCACCCGGGCCGACGCGTCCGCGCTCATGCAGGCCGTCTCCGCCGACGTCCGCACCGCGCTCAGGAAACCCCTCGAACCCGACGCCGACCTTTCCGGGAAATGGCCGGACGTCGCCCACGCGTACCTCCGGGACCTCGTCTTCGGGCGCGAGAGTTTCCGTTTCCGGGTCCTCGTCGACCGCCGCCTGGAACTCACCCCGAAATTGACCTGGATGGCGGTCGCGGCCGGTACCGCGATGCTCGGGAAACCGGGCACCGAAATCCCGCTGTCGAATTTGGCGGCCCGGGCGCTGGACGCCGAGGGTTATCGCGACCGCCGGTACGCCATGTACCTCTACCGACGGGTCGCGGCGCCGATCTGCTTCACCGTCTCGGCGCTCGTCACCAACGCGCTCTGGCTCGGCTCGCCGTTCGACGACGAGGAGGTGTCGAACCGGGACGTCCTGCTGGAGGCGCTGCGGCTGCTGCCGCCCTCCTGGAACATCCTGCGGGTGGCCTCGTCCGAGTTCCGGGCCGTGGACGGCCGGATCGGCGCCGGGGACGACGTGCTGATGTTCCCGCTGCTCAGCCACCGCGACCCCCGCCTGTGGGAGGACCCGGAGGAGTTCCGTCCGGCGCGCTGGCGCGACCTCGACCCCGACGACCACCCCGGCTACCTGCCGTTCGGCCACGCCGACGAACGCTGCTGGGGCCGCCACATGGTCATGCCGCTGGCCGAGCGGCTGCTCGACCTGGTCCGCCGCGACGGGCTCGTGGTGAGCCCCGACCAGACCGTCGGCCGGGTCGAACTGGACGGGCTGCTGGAGGTCGCCGACGTCCGCATGGTCCGCCGCTGAGCCCGCCCCGTCGGCCGGATGCCCCCCCGGGTCGGGGCCGCTGACCAGGCAGGACGACAATGGCGACGTGAACGATGTGGACTACCGGGAACTGGTGCGGGACTCGATGGAGGCGGCCGCGCGCTCGCCGCTGCGCGGGCGGGTCGCCGACTACATCCCGGCGCTCGCCGAGGCCGACCCGACGGCCTTCGGGATGGCGATCGCGACCGTGGACGGGGAGGTGTTCGGGGCGGGCGACTGGCGGCAGCCGTTCTCCGTCCAGTCGGTCTCCAAGCTGTTCACGCTCGCCCTGGCGCTGGCCGAGGGCGGCGACGGGCTCTGGGCCGGCGTGGGCCGCGAGCCCTCCGGCAACCCGTTCAACTCGCTCGTCCAGCTGGAGTCCGAGCACGGCATCCCGCGCAACCCGTTCATCAACGCCGGCGCCCTCGTGGTGACCGACCGGCTGCTGGAACTGACCGGCGACGCGGTCGGGTCGGTGCTGGATTTCCTGCGCGCCGAGTCCGGCAACCCGGCCGTCGCCGTGGACGGGGCGGTCGCCGCCTCCGAGGCCGGGCACGGCCACCGCAACGCCGCCATGGCGCACTTCATGGCGAGCTACGGCAACCTGCGCAACCCCGTCGAGGACGTCCTCGCGCACTACTACGCGCACTGCGCGATCGAGGCGAGCTGCCGCGACCTGGCCCTGGCCGGCCTGTTCCTCGCCCGCCACGGCGTGCGGACCGACGGCGCGCGCCTGCTGTCGCGCAGCGAGGCCAAGCGGATCAACGCGGTGCTGCTCACCTGCGGCACCTACGACGCGGCGGGCGAGTTCGCCTACCGGGTCGGCCTGCCCGGCAAGAGCGGGGTCGGCGGCGGCGTGCTGGCCGTGCTGCCGGGCCGGGGCGCGGTCTGCGCCTGGAGCCCGGGGCTGGACGCCGCGGGCAACTCGGTGCTCGGCGTGGCCGCCCTGGACGCGCTGACGACGGCCACCGGCTGGTCGATCTTCTGACGACCCCCTGATACTCCTCTGGCGGCCCCACCCTGGCCGGACCGTCACCCGACCGCCGCAGGCGGACGATCGGGTGACGGTCATTCACTTATCATGTCCCCTTCACCCAGCTGACGGCCGGTCAGGTCAGGATCGGACCTCGGCGGGGAAGCCACCGTCGCACGCGATCCGACAAAGGGGACAGACACCGTGACCGTCCGCCGCACCCTCACCGGCACCCTCGCCGCCGGCCTGCTCACCGCGGCCGCCGCCCTGCTGCCGGCCGGCCCCGCGGCGCAGGCCGCCGCGAGCACCCCGGGCGAGCTCCCGTTCGGCTCCGCCACCACCGTCGGGCTGCACAACACCTACGACCCGGCCGCGTTCGGCTACCTCGCCCAGGGCCTGGACACCGGCACCGGCATGATCGAGCTCGACGCCTGGCCGAACACCCTCACCAAGGAGTGGAAGGTCAGCCACTCGAACCCGCTCGGCAACGCCAACAACTGCGTCAGCGCGAGCACGCCCGCCCAGCTCTACACCGGCGGCGGCAACAAGAACCTGGAGACCTGCCTGGACGACGTCCGGGTCTGGCTCGGCGCCCACCCGGCCGCCGGGCCGCTGGTGATCAAGCTGGAGCTCAAGTCGGGCTACGCCGGCAACCGCGGCATGGGCCCGGCCCAGTTGGACGCCCTGATCGCCGCCCACCTCGGCCCGGCCGTCCTGAAGCCCGCCGACCTGCTCGTCAAGCCGGGCGGCGGCTCCTACCCCGACCTCGACGAGGCGGTCCGGGCCGGCAACTGGCCGACCAGGGCGGCGCTGGCCGGCCGGGTGCTGCTCTACGTCATCCCCGGCACCGTCGAGCTGGACAACCCCTTCGACACCCTGCACACCGACGTCGAGTACGGGCGGTACCTGCGCGACCTGGCCGCCGCCGGCCGGATCGGCGAGGCCCGGATGTTCCCCACGGCGCTCGGCGCGGCGGCCGGCGACCCGCGCACCAGGTACAGCGAGACCTCGATCCGCCCGTGGTTCGTGGTCTTCGACGGCGACGCCGCCACCTACCTGAACGGCATCGACACCGCCTGGTACGACGCCAACCACTACCTGCTGACGATGACCGACGCGCACAACGTCGCCCCGGCGATCAGCAACACCGACCCCACCGCCGACCAGGCCCGCGCCCGCGCCGAGCAGCTCGCCCGCGGCCACGCGACCATCGTCTCCAGCGACTGGCGCAAGCTCCCCGCCGTCCAGTCCCTGGTCCTGCCCCGCGGCTGATCCCACCGCCCCCCGCCCGCCGCGCGTCAGGCGCGGCGGGCGGCGTCGAGTTCGTCCTGCCAGGCGGGAGCGGTGAACGCGGCGCCGTAGAGCCCGGCGCAGGTGCGCAGGTGTTCGGCGTACGCGGCGCGCAGCCGCCGGGTGACGTGCGCGCACAGGGCCTCCGCCGGGGTGCCGGTGGCGTCGGCGTCGATGACGGCGGCGGCCAGGATCGCCGTCCGCAGCGCCTGGGCGGTGCCCGTGCCGCTGAGCGGGTCGTAGCGGATGGCCCCCGCCCCGACGATCAGCCGGCCGTACGGGTGGCGGTCGGTGGGGGCGATCGCCGGGGCGGGGTGCAGACGCGGGGCGGCGGGGATCGCGGTGGCGGTCCGGGGCGCCCGGCCCACCGCGCCGCCGAGGGCGGAGTCGGCGAGGACCCGGTGCAGCAGCGCGGCGGGTTCGGCGGCCGGGCCGGGCACCATGGCCTGGACCAGGCATTCCTCCGTCCCCAGCGGGGTGAGCTGGAGCCAGGCCAGCGCGGTGGTGTCCAGCAGGGCGGTGCGCGGGTCCTGGCCGGGCCGCAGCGAGGTGGTGCCGGTGAGCAGGCGCCGCCGGCCCGCCTGCCGGGGGCCGTCGCCGGTCGGCGGGGTGCCGGGGTCCGGTCGGGCGGTCACCGTCCACCGGGTGGGGCCGGCCGGTGCGGGGAGCGGCCCGAGCCGGGCCCGCATCCGGCGGGCCAGCGCCACGCCGTCCACCACCCGGGCCGGCTGGGCGAACCGGGCGGGCCGGGCGTGGCGGCCCCAGCGCACCTGGCGGTGGGTCAGGCGCGGTGCGTCGTCGACGAGCCCGTCGCCCCACAGCGACCGGAGCAGGTCGAGGGTGGGCCCGGTGAGCAGCAGCGGCCGCGACCCGGCCCCGGGGTCCGACCCGGCGGGCGGCCCGAGCCGGATCCGGTGCCCGCGCTCCGCGAGGAGCCGGGCACAGGTGAGCTCGGCGAGCCCGGACCCGGCGATGGTGACCGCACTCACGCGACATTCCCCGGTCCGCCGGCCGGGTTCCCGGTGTGCAGGTCGAGGACGGCCAGCAGCGCCCGGACGTCCCGCTGCTGGCGGATCGCCATCGACCGCGTCGCCCGGTCCCCGAGCCGGCGGAGGGCCTGCTGGGCGTCGATCGCGGCGAGCGCCGCCGCCCGGGTGGCCTGCCCGTCGGCGAGCGGTCCGGCGAGCGGGCCGGCGTCGGGTGCGCCACCGCCGGGCGCTCCGGATTCGGCCGGGCGGGCATCGGACGGGCCGGCGTCGGGCGCGGTGAGCCAGGCGGGCAGGGTGAAGCGGGGCGCCACCCCGCGGGTGGCGAGCGCGTGGTTGGTCTCGTGCAGGTTGGTCATGGTGCGGCGGGACTGTTCGATCAGCACGCCGCCCGCCCGGTCGCCCAGGCCGAGCGTGGTGTGCAGCGCGCCGAGCAGGAGGGCGTAGTACTGGTCGCTGAGGTCCAGCAGCCGGGTCTGCAGCGCGCTGCCGTCGCCCGGCCCCAGGGTGCGCAGGTACTGCTGCGGATCGATCGTCGAGAGGTGGCGCTGCACGGTGGTGAACCGGTGGAAGTGGTCGCCGCCCTCGTCGATGATCAGCTTGACCAGGTGGGCGAGCCGGCCGTCCGGGTCCTCCGGGAACAGCTCCGGCCGGCGCACCAGCGTCTCGTGGAGCCGGACGTACATGCCGTCGATGCCGGTGCCCGCCGCCTGGCTGGGGGCCTCGACGTCGATGAACCACTGCAGCACCTCGGGGTCGAGCCGCCGCAGCTCGAACGCGTGCGGTCCGTCCCGGTCGATGCTGGCCGCGCGGCCGAGGACGACCGGTTCGTTCAGCGTGCCGAGGGCCTCGTTGACCCAGCGCAGGTGGCGCATCTCGTCGACCGCGACGGCGAAGACCTCCGAGGCGGCCGTGTGGATCCGCGCGGTGAGCGTCCGCAGGCCGGTGCCGTCGGGCAGCTGCCGGGGCGCGTTCAGCGAGTAGTGCGCGAACAGGTACTCCACGCACAGCGCGTGCTCGACGGTGGCCAGCCGCTTCAGCTCGGCGACCACCTGCGACCGCGTCATCGGCGGCACGGCCGGCGGGGCGGGCACGCCGAGCGCGTCCGCCTCCCGGTCGTTGAGGACCGGGGGCAGGACGCCCCAGTCGCGGATCAGCCCCGGCCAGCTGAACTCCAAGGCCCTGCGGACGCCGGGCAGGCCGGCGGCCGGGGGCCGGTTGGTGTCGAGGTCGGGGGTGAGGGAGCGGTCCCGGCGGAGGTAGTTCAGCTGCGGGACGGCGCCGTCCGCGCTGCTGGTGACGTCCGGTTTGGAGGCCGCCCAGTAGTAGCAGCCGCAGTCGCGGAAGTCGTACTGCCAGGGCGCGCAGAGGGTGCGGGTGAGGTCGCCCGGCTCGTAGACCTCCGGGTCGATCACGCCGTCCGGGTCCAGGTAGCGGGCCCGGTCGGCGACCAGGACGGCGAGGCCGAACCGGCCGTCCTGGCCGCGCAGGACGCCGCTGCGGTTGTCGCGCCGCAGCCGGTTGAGGTTCCCGACGGCCGTGGAACCGGGGGAGAAGCGGCCGGGTTGCGGGCCGAGCACGACGGCGATCCGGCCGGGCAGCAGGTCCCGCACCCGGCGCCAGACGTCCAGGCCGTCCATGCCCTGGAAGCCGATGACGGGGGCCCGGTCCTCCGTCTGGTCGACGGTGGTGCGCCCGCAGACCGCCCAGAGGTGGACGGGGGTGTCGTCGTCCGTCAGGTCGGCGTCGGTGAGGCCCTGCTGCGCGGCGACGCCGCCGGCCACAGAGAGGACCCGGGAGCCGTCCAGGCGCTGGAAGTCGACCCGCAGGCCGGGGAAGAAGGCCCGGTCCAGGTTGCGCTGGTCGAACTCCAGGCCGGGGTAGCAGTTGTCGACGCCGCTCTCCGGGCGGGTGCCGGGCGGGTTGCCGCGGACGACGTGGTCCGCCTTGGCGGTGAGGTTGCGCGGGAAGATCTTCCCGGGGGGTGTGTTGTCGGGCATGGCACGCTCCTTTCAGTGGGCGGCGGGGCCGGTGTCCGGTCCGGCCGGGTCCGCCGGGTCCGCCGGGTCCGTCGGGTCCCGGAAGAACCCGGGCGCCGCCTCGCAGAGTTCGACGTAGGCGCGCAGGCAGAAGGCCAGCCAGCCGCGGACGTAGTCGCAGCCGGGCCGCCCCCGGCGGCTCACCTCGTGGTAGCAGCCGCCGCCGCACAGGTAGCGCGCCCAGCAGGACCGGCAGGGCTCCGCCCGGTCGACGTGGCGCCGCGCCAGGTGCCGCTCGCGCGCGGCGCGGTCGGAGCCGGCGGCCAGCGAGCCCATCGCGAAGGCGGGGTCGTCGACCAGCCGGTGGCAGGCGTACAGGCCGCCGTCCGCCGAGGCGCTCAGGTAGCCGGCGCCCGCGCCGCACGGGTACGGGCGGTGGGTGCCGCGGTGCAGCTCGTACAGGGCGGTCCGGAGGTTCCCGAACGGGTAGCGGCGCCCGGCGGACAGTTCGCGCAGGGCCTTCTCGCCGCACTCGACCATCCGGTCCAGGAAGCCGGTGAAGGTCGCGGGGGTGAGTTCGTAGCCGGGGTCGGGCGCGCTGACCACGGCGGCGAAGCCGACCTCGTCGAAGCCCAGGTCGATGCCGTGCTCCAGGACGTCGAGCAGTCGGCCGGTGTGCGGGGTGACGCTGACCCGGGCGCCCAGGTGACGCGGGCGCCCGTGCCGCTCCAGCACCTCCAGCCCGGCGCGCAGCCGGTCGTACGCGCTCCCGCCGCCCGGCGCGCGCCGCAGGGCGTCGTGCCCCGCCCGGTCCCCGTCCAGACTGACCGTCACGGTGAACGGGTGCTCGGCGAACAGCCGGGCGTCCCGGGGCCGGACGGTGGTCAGGTTGGTGGTGAGCGCGAAGCGGACCGGGTGCCCGGCGGCGGCCCCGGCCCGCTCCGCGTACCCGACGACCTCGTGCACCAGGTCCCGGGCCAGCAGCGGCTCGCCGCCCATGAAGCCGACCACCACGGCGGCGCCGGGTGCCGCCTCGGCCAGCAGCCGGTCGACGGCGGCGAACGCGGTGGCCCGGGGCATCGCGCGGGCGCTCCCGCCGAACCGGCCCTCGTCCGCGTAGCAGTGCCCGCAGCTCAGGTTGCAGGCCTGCATCACGTTGAGCGAGAGGGAGGAGAGCGGCGGCGGTTCGGCGGGGGTGCCGTCGATCCGCGGCGCTCCCCACAGGGGGAGGTCCAGTTCGCGGGCGAGGTCCGCCCGCGAGCCGTCCGGGGCGGCCGCCCACCGCTCCAGCCGGGCGGCGGTCCGCTCGTCGGGCAGGTCGTAGACCCGGCTGCCGTCGGCGACGAACAGGTGCGCGCCGTGCGCGCTGCGGAACACCTTCACCTCCGGGTGGCCGTCCGGCGGGGTCGCGCCGGGGGGCGTCTCCTCCGGCGGGGTCGCGCCGGGGGGCGTCTCCCCGGGCGGGCGGCGGCCGATCTGCAGCAGCACGGTCATGACCCGGGCTCCGTCTCGTCGCGCAGCGACCGGGCCCAGCCGACCAGCAGGTCGTACTGGCGCCGGGTCAGGTGGAGGTCGTAGGAGTCGGCGCCGCGCATCGCGAAGGGCATCCGCGCGTTCGGGGCCGGATCGTCGGGGACGGGCGCGCGGACCACCCGCCCGATGAGGTCGGGCTGCTCGCGCAGCACGTCCTCCAGCACTTCCAGCGCGACGTAGCGCCGGTGCCGGCGGCGGCCGTTCTCGGTGAGCCCGAGCACCACGCCGTCCGGCTCGTCCGGGACCGGCAGCAGGAAGCCGACGCGCTCGTTCTGCACGTCGACGTTGATGTTCGCCATCGTCTCCAGGATCCGTTCGAACAGGTCCCTGACCTCCAGGGCGGTCTGCCGCCGGTCGGCGAGGTAGGCGGGGTCGCTGACCTGCGCGCGCAGGACCCGGTCGGCCAGGCCGTCGGCGAGGGAGACGAAAGGCCGGCGGTCCGGCGCGAAGTCCGGCGGGCTGACGACGATCCGGGCCGTCGCGCTCGGACCGCCGGGGAGGGAGACCGAGACCGTGCCGTCGCAGACGTCGTCGACCAGGCCCACGCTGGTCTCGTTCTCGGCGTTGGCGAACAGCCCCGGCGGCATCGTGCGCGGGTCCACCTGGGTGTCGGCCAGGGGGAAGTGGCGCCAGACGGCGGCCGGGTTCAGGATCAGCCGATCCGGTGGCAGCTCGTACTGTTCGGGTTCGCCCGGCTCGGCGGGGCGGTTCGGCAGGTCGGTGGGCCCGTAGACGGCGCCGACCGCCGGGGTGAAGCGCAGCCGCAGCTCGGGCAGGGCCTCGTTCGGCCGGGGGACCTGCACCGAGCCGAGCGGCAGCGCGGCCCCCGGGGGGACGAGCGGCCGGTCGGCGCCCGGCGGGGACACCCCGTCCAGCGGGTGGCGGCCGTGGTCGTCGCCGTCGACCTCGACGCTCGCGTCGATCCGGTCGCCGGGGCTGCCGGTGTAGTGGTGCGCCTTGTGGTTGCCGACCGCGACCCGCCAGCGCACGTCGGCCGGGCCCAGCCCGAACCGGGCGAGCACCGCCTCGGTGAGCGGGCCGGTGTGGCCGGTGCCGTCGACGGTCCAGCTGCCGTGCAGTTCGAAGTAGGGGCAGACCGGACGCCAGCCGTCGGCGTCCTTGAAGACGACCCGGTCGGGCGTCCGCTCGCTCAGTGTGCCGTCGGGCGCGAGGTCGAGGGTGGGGGCGGGCAGCACGGTGGTCTTGCCGGAGCCCCGGGGGGTGAGGTCGCTCGGCCCCCACTGGTAGTTGTCGCACGGGACGGGCGAGGGCCCCAACCGGGCGATGGCGAGCGGTGGTTGGAGCCAGATTCGGTCGATCACCGGGGCCTCCTTGCCGGTCGTGCGGCCCGGGAGGGGAGGGATCGTGGGCGATCTCATGGGTCGCGAGCTCACCGAGGCTGCACCGAGGATGACGATAGGTGACCGAAAATACGCGACGGGTGACCGGATGTCCGGTCCGACACGGCCGCGTAGTGCGTCCGCATCGGACCGGACGGGTCCGGAACCGGTGGCTCAGGCCGTGCGGTCGTCCGGCTCCTCGGACCAGTCCTCGGCCAGCAGGCCGAGCACGACCTCGTCGGCGAACGCCCCGGACACCCAGGCGGACCTGCGCAGCGTCCCCTCCAGTACGAAGCCCGCGCCGGTGGCCGTCCGGATCATCGGCAGGTTGTCGGTGAGCGTCTCCAGTTGGAGCCGGTGCAGCCCGCGCACGGTGAACCCGTACCGGCAGAGCAGCCGCACCACGTCGCGCGAGAGCCCGCGGCCGCGGAAGGCGGGCCGCAGCGACAGCCCCAGGTGGGCGAGGCGGTTGTGCGTGTCGATGCCCCAGAGCAGCGCCTCCCCGGCCAGCTCGCCCGAGGCCGCGTCCACCACCGAGAAGCAGGCGGCCTCGTCGTCGGGCGCGACCACGGCGTACGGGGAGCCGGCGCCGTCGGGCGAGATCGGCCGCCAGGGCCGCGAGTCGGCCCGCGAACGGGTGGCGACGTCGTCGTACAGTTCGGACTGCAGCACGGGGACGTCGCTGTCACGCCGGGCGCGGAGCGCAATGCGGGAGTTCTGTAGCATGTCACATTGCTAACAGTCCGGAATGCCCCGGGCAACTCGTTATCCGAGTCGGGGCGGACCGGCCCCGGTCACCCGGTCCCGGTCGGCCGGCCCGGTGGGAATGGTGGCGGTGGGGGCGGATGTTGGGACGGGCGTGACTGCTTCGCCCGGTTTTCGGCTCTCCGTGTTGGATCGTTCCCGGACCCGGGAGGGGGAGGAGCCGGCGCGGGCGTTGCGGGCGACGGTGGCGTTCGCGGTGGAGGCGGAGCGGCTCGGCTACCACCGGTTCTGGGTGTCGGAGCACCACGGGGTGCCCGGGGTGGCCGGCTCGGCGCCGACGGTGCTGGCCGCCGCGGTGGCGGCCGCGACGTCACGGATCAGGGTCGGGACCGGTGGCGTGATGCTGCCCAACCACCAGCCGCTCGTGGTGGCCGAGCAGTTCGGCGTGCTCGCCGCCCTCTTCCCCGGCCGGATCGACATGGGCCTGGGCCGTTCGGTGGGGTTCACCGACGGGGTGCGGCGGGCGCTCGGCCGGGAGAAGGACGCCGCCGACCGGTTCCCGGAGCAGATCGCCGAACTCCTCTCCTACTTCGACACCACCGCGCGCTCCCACCGGGACGTCCACGCCCGCCCCGCCGAGGGCCTGGACGTGCCGGCATTCGTGCTGGCCACCGGCGCGGGTGCGGACGTCGCCGCCGAGGCGGGGCTGCCGCTGGTGATCGCGGCCGTCCGCGGGGAGGAGGCCATGCTGGCGGCGATCGACCGCTACCGGGAGCGCTTCCGCCCCTCGGCCCGGGCCGACCGGCCCTACGTCGTGGTCTC
The DNA here is from genome assembly GCF_040683335.1 of Kitasatospora sp. NPDC093806. Taxonomy (NCBI): domain Bacteria; kingdom Bacillati; phylum Actinomycetota; class Actinomycetes; order Kitasatosporales; family Streptomycetaceae; genus Kitasatospora; species Kitasatospora sp. NPDC093806. The sequence goes on along the minus strand of NZ_JBFBDO010000015.1, from coordinate 50,895 downwards.
CGGCACGGTCGCGGTGGCCGGGACCGAGGAGCGGGCCCGGACCCTGCTCGTCCCCGAGGCCTGGGCGAGTGCCCACACCCGCACCCACGGCGAGTTCCCGCCGCTCGCCCCGGCGGAGCGGATCCTGGCCCGGCCGATGAGCCCGCGCGAGCGCACCGAGTTCGACCGGGCGCTGACCGGCCACATCGCGGGCACCCCCGACCGGGCGGCCGGCGAGCTGGCCGCGCTGATGGAACGCACCGGCGCCGACGAGTTCCTCCTCACCACCAGCACCTACGACCGTGCGGAGCAGTCGGCCTCCTACCGCCTGCTGGCCGAGGCGGTGGGGTTGTCGGCCTGACCGGGTTCGGTGGCGACGGTCGGTGACGGGGCATCCGCTTCCGTGAACGGTCCGTCGAGGGCTTCGAGTTCGGCCGGGCTGAGGGCGAGGGAGGCGGCGGCCGCGCTGTCGCGGATGCTGGCGGGGCGGCGGGCGCCGGGGATCGGGATGACGCTGGGGGAGAGGGTGAGCAGCCAGGCGAGGCCGACCTGCTGGGGCGAGACACCGTGGTCGGCGGCGACGCGGTGGAAGGCGGTGGCCGCGGGCACGGGGTCGGCGGGGTCGTCCAGGACGCTGCGGGCGAGTCCGCCGAGCGGGCTCCAGGGCAGGAAGGCCAGGCCGAGCCGTTCGGCGAGCCGCAGTTGCGGCTCGGCGGTGCGGTCGGCGGGGGAGAACCGGTTCTGCACCGAGACCAGCCCCGGGCCGAGGATCTCGTGGGCCGTCAGGATCTGCTGCTCGGAGACGTTGGAGAGGCCCGCCGCCCGGATCTTCCCGGCCGTCAGCAGCTCGGCCAGCGCGCCCACCGACTCCGCCCAGGGCACCCGGGGGTCGGGCTTGTGCAGCTGGTAGAGGTCGATCGCCGGGACGCCCAGTCGGCGCAGCGAGTCCTCGCACGCCCGCCGGAGGTGCTCCGGCCGGCCGTCGACCGTCCAGGAGCCGTCCCCGGGCCGGCCGCGGCCGCCCTTGGTGGCGACCAGCACGGCGTCCCGCTCGGCGGCCGGCCGGGCGGCCAGTGCGCGGGCGATCAGCCGCTCGTTGTGGCCGGTCTCGTCGGCGTGCCAGTGGTAGGAGTCGGCGGTGTCGAGCAGGGTGACGCCGGCGTCGAGCGCGGCGTGCAGGGTGGTGAGGGCGTCCGCGGCGTCGGGGCGGCCCTCCACCGAGAGGGGCATCGCGCCGAGCCCGATCGCGCCGACGGACCGGCCGCCGATGGTGCGCTGCCACATGGTCAGGCCGCCTTTCCGTCGGCCCCGGCAGCCCCGGCAGCCCCGGCAGCCCCGACGGCCTCGTCGGCCCGGGTGGCTTCGACGGCCTCGTCGACGGCGCCGGGCAGCCAGTGGGCGGTGGGGGAGAAGGCGAGCCCGAGTGAGACGGCGCGCCGGTCGTCCATCGGGTACCAGCGGTCGAAGGAGAACGGCGAGTGGTCCGCGCCCTCGGCCCGCCGGTAGCGGGCGGTCGTGCCGAGCCGGTCGGCGATCAGCTCGCACAGCTCGATCGCGTCGAGCGGCCGCGCCGAGCAGGCGTTCACCGCACCGACCGCCGGGGAGGCGGCGACCCGGACCAGCGCGGCGGCGATCTCCTCGTGCCGGACGAAGGAGGTCGGCTGCGGCCGCTCGTGCACGGCGACCGGTCGGCCGGCCGCGATCAGCCCGGTGTAGTGCGCGAGGCGGCCGGTGAAGTCCCGGGCGCCGCCGCCCAGGACGTGCGCGCTGCGCACGCTCGCCCAGGAGAACGGCGGGTCGGCGGCGAGCACCGCCTCGGCCTGCCGCTTGCCCTCCGCGTAGGCGGTCGCCTCGCCGAAGTGCCGGACGATCGCCGCCGGATCGTGCCAGGGCAGGCCCGGGTCCACCGCCCAGCCGGTCGGGTCGACGGCCTCCTCGGCGACCGGCCGGCCCGGGGTGCCGCGCAGCAGCGGTGAGGTCGCCGGGTCGTACACCTCCATCGTCGAGGTCATGACGTAGCGGCCGGTGCGGCCGGCGAAGACCCGGCGGGCCACGGCGGCCTGGGCGGGGGTGTAGAGCACCTGGTCCACGACCGCGTCGAAGGTGCGGTCGCCGAGGGCTTCGGCCAGCGCGGTCCCGTCCGAGCGGTCGGCGCGGACGTGGTCCACGCCGGGTGGTGGCTCGGTGGAGCCCCGGTTGACCAGGGTGACGCGGACCCCGGCGTCGCGCAGCAGGGTGACCAGGTGTCGGCCGAAGTACCGGGTGCCGCCGATCACGCACACGCTGCGGAGGTCGTCGTCCTGTTCGGCCTGGTTCTGTACGGCGTTTCTCATGGGCACCACTCTGCTGCCGTCCCGTCATCAGCAGAACTACCGAATGACTGAACGCGTCATCAGCTGAGCTGTCGACCGGGGCTCAGAGCCAGCCGCGCCGGGCCGCCTGCACGCCGGCCTGGAAGCGGTTGCTGGCGCCCAGGTGGGTCAGCAGCGCGGAGACCCGGCGGACCACGGTGCGTCGGCCCAGGCCCAGCCGGCGGGCGATGGCGTCGTCGGTGGCGCCGCTGGCCATCAGGGTGAGGATGCGGCGGTCCCGGTCGTCGAGGTGGAGGCCGGTGCCGGCGGCGGACGCCGGGACGGCGAGCCGCCACAGCGTCTCGAAGACCGCCGCCAGCGCGCGGAGCAGGCCGGACGGGCGGATCAGCAGCGAGACGACGCCCGCGTGGTCGTCGGCGGGGAGGGTGACGATGGCGAGCTCGTCGTCGCCGATGGCGAGCTTGAGCGGCGGTTCGTCGAGCGTCCGGGCCTGTTCGCCGGCCTCGATCATGCGCGCCATGTTGGGACCGGCGACCGGGTCGTCGAAGGCGCAGCCGCCGTAGATCGTGCGGTAGGCGACCCCGGCGGCCATCCGCTGCCGTTGCAGCACCTCCTGGTCGAGGTAGTGGGCGGGGCTGCCGGAGTACGGCGGCACGTCGATGACCCGCAGTCGGTGGCGGGCGGCGAGTTGGATGCGCCGGCTGGCCGCGAGCACCTCGGCGGGGTCCTCGACCACCTCCAGCGCGCCGTAGCCGCCGGTGCCGCGGCGGGCGAGGCGGTAGATCCGGTCCAGCTCGGCGCCCGCGCGCCGGGCGTCGGCGCGCCGGACGGAGTCGCGCTGGAGGACGGCCTCGACCACCTGCCCGGGTGGCAGCGCCTCCCAGGCCAGGCTCCGGCGGTCGCAGGTCACCACGATGCCCTCGTCGGCGAGTTCGCCGAGCACGGCCAGGACGGCGGCCTCGTCGAGGCCGGCGGTCGCGGCCAGTTCCGGTACCCGGGCCCGCGGGCGGGTGACCAGGCCGTGGTAGACCCGGCCGCGTTCGGAGTCGGGGTCGAGCACGTCGTACACAAGGGCCTCGATTCGCCATGTTCATGTCGGAATGTCGGGCCGTCGGAGCCTACCCAGGCCGACGGCGCACATGCGCCAGTGGCCCAACCGGGCCGACAGGCGCTCTGGCGCGCGGCGATGTGACGTCGCGAGAGTGGTCGGTGTCCGGACCGTTCGCCGACCCGCCCGTCCGCCCCGCCCGTCCGCCCCGCCCGTCGGACCACCGGTCCACGGCTGCCGTTGCCCCCGTGCGTCCGGACGCGGACGCGGGCGCCGACTCGGCGGCACGCACCCTCACGCCCAAGGACGCCCCATGACAGCTGCACCACCCGCCCGGCTCCCGCGCACCAGGACGGCCGCCGCCGCCCTGGTCGCCGGCCTCCTCCTGCTCCTCCTGCCGGGCGTGCCGTCCGCGCACGCCGGGACGCCCGCCCCGCCGCCGATGACGGACGGCTTCGGGCTGACCCAGGTCCGCGCCGTCACGGGCAGCGCCACCAACTTCGTGCTCACCGTGACGACCCCCCAGGTGGCCGGCGAGCACACCATCCGGATCCTGCTGCCCGCCGACTACGCGGCGAATCCGGACAAGCGCTACCCGGTCCTCTACTTCCTGCACGGCGCCTCGGACAACCCGGCCAATCCGGCCCTGGCCTTCCCCGCCCTGACGGCGGCCACCTCGATGATCACGGTCATCCCGGACGGCGGCCTGCGCGGCTGGTACACCGACTGGCTCGACCAGAACACGGCGGCCGGGGCACAGAACTGGCAGACCTTCCACCTCAACCAGGTGGTCCCGTTCGTCGACGCCAACCTCCGCACCCTGACGGCCCGGAAGAGCCGGGCCGTCGGCGGCCTGTCGATGGGCGGCTTCGGCGCGCTGCACTACGCCCAGACCCGGCCGGAACTCTTCGGCCACGTCCTCACCATGTCCGGCGCCAACGACCTCTCGGCGGACGAGATGATCATCCGCGGCGCCGTGGTGGGCACCCTCACCAACGCCGGCACCGTGCTGTGCGGCTCCAGCAGCGGGCAGCCCTGCGGCCTGGACTTCGGGCCCACGGTGTCCAGCGACGCGATCTTCGGCTCGCCGTACCCCGTGTTCAACGTCGACTGGCGGTGGAACGCCGCCGACCCGGTCGCCCACGCCGGGCTGCTGGCCGACACGGACATCGCCGTCTACACCGGCAACGGCAACGGCAACCCCGCCGACATGGAGTTCTGGGCCGAGGGCACCGCGAAGCGCCTCAAGGACCGCCTGACCGCCCTCGGCCTCCCGCACCGCTTCGTCGACTACGGCAACGGCGCCGGCTGGGGCACCGCCTGCGACGGCGGCCACTCGGCGGGCTGCTGGGCGCAGGACCTCGTGGACTACGTCCCGCGCCTGGAAGCCGCCTTCGCCTCCTGAGCCCCCTTCCACCCCCGTACCCGACGAGCCCTGTTCCCCGACGAAAGGACCCACCCGTGCCGTCCACCCCGACCTCGACCCTGACCCCGGTGCCGGGCCATCGCCCGGCCTCCTGGCTGCGCCTGCTCGCGGCCGTCCTGGTGACCTGTTGCGCCGCGCTGGGCCTCGGCGCCGCCCCGTTCACGACGGCCCGCGCCGACGCGGCCACCACCGGCACGGCCGGCGCCGTGGCCGCCTGCGGCGCCACCCCGCAGCAGTGCCTCACCCTCAAGTCGCTCAGCAACGGCCGCCAGCTCGACGTGCAGAACGGCTCGATGGGCGACGGCGCGTACGTCGTCACCAACTCCGCGCCCGGCTACCACCAGTCCTGGCGGCTCAACGTCGACCCCGCGGACTCGTCGTTCACGATCGTCAACAACGACACCGGCAAGTGCATCGACCTCGCCTGGTTCACCCCGGCCCTGCGTCAGCAGACCTGCGCCGGACAGGCCAGCCAGCGGTGGTTCTTCCAGCCGGTCGCCGGCTCCGACGACTCGTTCATGATCCGGCACCAGGGCGACAACACCTGCCTCGACCTGCTGCTCGGCGCCAACTACGACGACGCCTGGACCGACCAGTACACCTGCAACGGCACGGTCAACCAGCGCTGGTCCACCGGCCACCCGCTGGCCGCCCGCAACCTGGCCGTCGACCACGCCGCCAAGCAGTGCCAGAAGGACCTCTCCAGCTGCTCCTGGGCGCTGAAGAGCGAGGCCCCGGCGGCGCCGCTGCCCAAGATCTGCGTCTCCTCGGTGTGGTTAAACAACACCGGCGGCACCGTCCAGCAGAACTTCTCGGTCACCAACATGAGCGGCTGGTCCAACAGCATCGGCGCCGACATGGGCACGCAGATCTCGGCCGGCATCCCGGGCGGCGGACTGACCGCGGTGGTGAACTCCACGCTGCGGTACAGCAACGTCTGGAACGGGTCGACCACCGTCAACAACAGCGTCACCGTCTCCGTCCCGCCGCAGCAGTACGGCTGGGTGACGCTGGCGGAGCTGGCCCGCAAGGTCACCGGGACGTGGACCTTCGACGCCCGCGGCATCCCGTGGACGGCCGAGGACACCCTCACCGTCCCGCTCACCTACGACCCGGCGAGCGGCGGCGCGACGCTCTACATCGCCAACACCAGCCCGACCTTCACCACCTGCTCCTGACGCTCCGGAATCACCGGACCGGGCGGGCGGCGCCTCACGCGCTGCCCGCCCGGTCCGACGGCTGTGGGCTCAGGCCAGCAGGTCCGACTGGAGGGTGACCACCTGCCGGAACGCGGCCTCGGGCACGCCCTTGGGGTTGGTCATGGTGATGACGCCCACGACGTCACCTGCGGAGAGGTAGGCCAGGCTGGCGGTGGGATCGGCGTCCCGACGGCTGGTCGGGGTCTGGCGAGCCGCGAGGTCGACGCCGTAGACCGTGTTCCACGCCTGCGGCGTGAAGCCCACCAGGCCGGGGATGTCCTTCGGCTCCCCGCCGTCCCGGAGCTTGACGAAGACGGACCAGGCCTCGCTGGAGGAACCGAAGGAGAGCAGCCGGATCTGCGTGCGGGTGCCGTCGGCGGTCGTCCACTCCCGGACGGTGGCGGCCCGGCAGGCGAGCTGCAGGAGGTCGGCACGCAGCTTGGCCGGATCCTTCTGCTCGGCCGCGAGGGCGTCGCAGGGCACCCAGTCGGCGACGGCCGGGCCCGCACCGGTCGAGGTGGACGGGGCGGGGCTCGTGGCGGTCGGGCTCCCGGTTGCGGTCGCGGACGCCGACGCGCTCGGGGTCGCGGGCGCGGTGGGGCTCGGGAAGACCACTGGGCCGAGCGAGCCGCCCGCCTCCTTGGGCGCGGGCAGCAGCAGGTGCCGCAGATCGGCGGCGTGCCGGCTCTTGCTCTCCCTGGGCGCGGCCTTGCCCGAGGGCAGCGGCGGAAGAACCAGGGCGGGGAAGGTGTAGCGGCCGTCGCTCTTGGTGGCCAGTCCCGGAAGGTCCGTGCGCTCCGGCGTGGTGACGGCGAACGCCGCCCCCGTCCCGGCGAGCACGAACACCACGGCCGCCGCGCTCCACCGCACCGCCGCCTTGCGCCGACGGGTGCGCAGGGCCGCGCGCTCCTCCTCGGTCGGCGACGCGGCCGCGTAGGGGGCCGTCACTCCGGGGCTACCCCAGGGGTTGTACTCGGCCACGGGTACCGGGGCAGCCGGTGGGGCAGGGGCGGCCGGTGGGGCCGGAGCCATGGGCTCGGCGGGGACGTCGGGGGTGTCGTGGTCGGTCATACGGACGCTCCCGGGCTGGCGAGGCGGTCGAGCTGCTGGGTGAGGAGGGCCACGATCTTGTCCTTGGGCAGTGGTGTCACGCCCTCGGAGGACAGCACCACCAGGAGGTCGCCCTCGGCGGCCGAGCACTCCATCCGGTCGATCGGCGCGGACGGCGGCGCGGGCAGCAGGTAGCAGTGCGCCTCGGGGTGGCCCGGGACCGCCGGGCCGGTGCGGAAGAGTCCGGTGTCGCTGGTGAACACGGCCGTGTACTCGTTCATCTTCTGCACCTCCTGCTGGTTGAACTGGTGCAGCTTCACGCTGATGACCAGGTTGTTCAAGCGGTGCTTGTAGGTGCGCACACCGATGGCCTTGACGTGCAGGCTGTCCCAGAACCGGCGGAGCTTGTCCTGCTGTTCCTTGGGTACCGGCAGGATGTCGTCGTTCAGTTCGGCGTCGAGCTGACCGGCCGCCAGCTCGACGTCGTTGCCGGAGCCGCCGTCGTCCGGGCCGAGCCCGTAGTCGCCGCCGACCGGCAGCAGCAGGTCGCGCAGCGAACCGAAGTGGTTGCCGTTGGACTTCGCGCCGAAGGGCGTGGCGGTGGCGGTCGGCGTGGGCGCGCCGGTCGGCACGGCGGCGGCCGTGACGGGCGCGGGATCGTCGTACCGGACCTCGATGATGCCGACCCCGATCACCACGCCGACCAGTGCGGCCGCCATCGTCGCACCGCCCGCCCGCAGCAGACGGCGGGACGTGGCGACCGGTACGGGCTGCGGCTCGGTGTCCGGGATGCCGGTCACGATGCTCTCGTTCATACCAGCCGCTCCCACTGCTGCTTGGCAAGGTTCTTCAGGGCCTCGCCGTCCACCGGCTGAGTGCCGAACATCTCGACCTGCATCAACACGGGGCCGCGTTGCGCGACCGCGATGCCGCGGTAGAACTTCTCGGTGGTCTCGTGCCAGTACGAGGCCTGGCTATCCACGCGGTAGCCGCCGTTGGCCTCGGCCGCGAACGGCTGCGCATCGGACTTGGCCCACCGTCCCAGGTCGGCCTCGCGGGCGAAGTCGGCCGAGTACTGGATCAGCGAGACCCGGACCTTCAGGTCGCCCTGCTGCCAGTCGACCTCGACGGCGCGCCGGAAGCCGTGCTCGACCAGCTTGGTGAACTCGCCCTTCGAGTTGCCGTTGTGCTCGGCGAGCTCGCCGACCGTGATCCAGCTGGGCTTGTCGGGGTTGTCGCCCCAGGGGCTGCTGCCGGACGGCGCGGTGATCAGCAGCTTCCGCAGGTCGCCGTCGATGGCGAGCGGCGCGGGCGCGGCCGCGGCGGCGGCCGCCGGGTCCAGGACCTCGGCCGGGTAGGACGGCAGCGCGACCTGGATCGGCGGCAGCGGCGTCGGGGGCCGGAGGGCCTGGACGGCGTAGCCGACGGCGCCGCCGGCCACCGTGCCGAGCACCAGTCCGGAGACCAGGAGCAGGACCGGGCGCGGCCGGCGGGGGCTGCGGACGGGGACGACGGGCGGCTCGACGACGGTGTACGCCATCGGTGGCGGCGGAACTGGCGGCGCGTCGGCGGGCGACGGCGGCACGGACTCGGTGGTCACGGGGTGGCTCCAGAAAGGAAAGGGGAGGCGGAGGGGCTCAGCGGCCGGAGGTCAGCCAGTCGCGCTGGCGCTTCATCAGCTCGCTCAGCAGCGCCTTGTCCGGGGTGCCCTTCACGTCGACGTCGACCTTGTACTGCACGTCTCCCTGACTGGAGATGCCGGTCATCGAGCCGGTGTACGCCTGCTGCTTGGGCTTGCGGATGTACCCGTGGGCGGCGGAGTCACCGGTGATCTCGATCGGGTCGAGGTTCATGGTGTGGTTCTTGGCGAACTCGCTCGCCTCCGCCGTCGAACCGAACCGCATCAGCGTGACGGTGACCTCGGCCTTGCCGTCCGCCGTGCGGTACACCCGGGTGGCGGACTCCTTGTAGCTGTACGAGCGGAGGATGCGCATGATGCCGTCCTGGTTGTCGAACATCTCGGCCACCTCCTCGTCGGTCATCGTCATGCCGTCGAGGGGGCCGTAGGCCTCGCCGCCCTCGGGGATCGGCAGCAGGAAGAAGCGCAGGTCGCCCTCGTGCCGGCCGTTGCTGACGGAGCCCTTGACGGTGCTGCTCGGCTTCGGCGCGGGTGCGGGCGGCTCGGTCGTCGCGGGGGCGCTCGGAGTGGCGCTTGCCGACGCGGACGCCGACGCCGAGGCCGGCGCCGAAGCGGTCGGGCTCGCCGTGCCGGGGGCTCCGGCGGCGACGACGGCCGGCTTGTCGTCCGGCTTGCCGACGGCCACGGTGACGGCGGCACTGGCCGCCGTCACGGCGAGCAGGCCCGCGGTGGCCAGCGCCACCCCGACGGCACGCGGCAGCCGCCGCGCCGCGCCGGGCTGGGCGGGTACCTCGGGAACAGCGGCGACGGGAACAGGGGCGCCGGGAACAGCGGCGAGGGGAACGGGATCGGGTACGACCGCCGGCTGCGCCGGTTCGGCGGCGGGCGGCAGGTTTTCGGGCGCGGACAAGGAACTCCCCCACGGGAACACAGCGGAATCTCGCGCACGGGCCTCTCGCGGGCCACCCCCCGGTGGCTTCGGGCCATCAGTCGCGCGTCTCGGCTGGAATTATGCGAGCAGCCGCACCCCCGGCGCCAACAAGATCAATCACCGCACTCCCGCCCAAGACCCGACCAAAGGGACACGCCGTGATCGAACTGAAATCGATCACGGCCGCCGGCCCGTCGACCGCCGAGCCGGCCCGTCTGCCGACCCGTCATTCCCCGGGCGGGCGCGCCGCGCCGCGCAGGGTGCCCGGGGGGAGGCCGAGGTGCCGTTCGGCGGTGCCGAGGGCCATGTCGTGCAGGGCCGGGTGGTCGGGGTGGGTGTCGTCGTTGGCGTAGGCGCCGAGGCCGTCGACGGTGACCAGGATGTGCAGGGTGGCGCCGAGGGCGTCGTCGGTGGTGAAGTCGCCGGCCCGGACGCCCTCCTCCACGAGCTCGGTGAGTGCCGTGCGGGTGAGCGACTCCTGGGCCCGGACGGCGGACCGCAGGCCGGGCTTGAACCTGCTGAGGTGGCGGGCGTTGAGCCACAGGCGGCTCAGGTCGAGGTGGCCGCCGTCGGTGAGCGGGACGAGGAACCGGGCGAGCCGGGTGACGGGCGGCAGCGGGTGGTCGTCCGGGGGCAGCAGGGCGTCCCGTTCCTGGGCGGCGGCGTGCGTGAAGGCCTCGCTGACCAGGTCGTCGGCGGCGGGGAAGTAGTGGCCGATGAGTCCGGGCCGCACGCCCAGGTCGTCGGCGACCCGCCGCAGGGTGATGCGTTCGAGGCCCTCGTCCAGGGCGATCCGGGCGGCGGCGTGCAGGATCTCCGCGCGGCGCTCGCCCGGCGGCTTGCGGGTGCGGGTGGCCTGAGGTCTTGACGTCATGGGGGACACGCTATTGGATGTGTGCCCAACATCTAGTTGGCCATCCGACCAATAAGGCCGGACCGGTCGACGGACGGACGGATCCGAGAGGCCACCATGAGAGCGACCGATCCCACCCCCTGCCCGAGACCCGTCGACGACGCCCGTCCCGAGGGTGAGCCCAGCAGCGGCCGGACGGGCCGACCGGAGGCCCGGGGCATCGACCTGGTCCCCGCCGAGGAACGCGCCGGGCGGCCCCGCGGGCTGTTCGCGGTCTGGGCCGCGCCCAACGTGAGCTACCTCAGCTTCGTCGTCGGCGCCGCGCTCGTCCTGATGGGCCTCACCCTCCCGCAGGCCGTCGGCGTGATCCTGGTCGGCAACCTGGTCTGGATCTGCACCGGCGTGGTCGCCGCCGCCGGCCCCGTCGCGGGCACCAGCGGGTCCGTCGTCTCCCGGGCGATGTACGGCGTCCGGGGCAACAAGGCCGTGGTCGTGGTGACCGGCTGGCTGATCTCCGCGGCCTACCTCGCGCTGAACTGGTCCGCCGCCGCGGTGGCCGGCATCGGCCTCGCGGCCCGGCTCGGCCTGCCCGCAGGCCCGGTCGTCGACGCGGCCGTGACCTGCGCCATCGCCGCCGGGACGGTGCTGATCGCGATCTTCGGGTACGCCGCGATCGTCCGCCTCTACAGCGCGCTCAGCATCGCGCTGACCGTCGTCTTCGTCGTCGTCACCGGGTACGTGCTCGGCGCGGCGGACCTCTCCTACGCCCCGGCCGAGCCACTCGCGGGGGCGGCGCTCGCCGCCGCGCTCGGCGCGGGCTTCACCCTGGTGGCCTCCGCGCCGTTGTCCTACGGCAACAGCCCCGACCTCGCCCGCTACCTGCCTGCCGACAGCAGCCCGGTCGCCGTGGCCGGCTGGACGGCGCTCGGCGCGTACCTGCCGAGCGTGGTGTTCACCGCGGTCGGCGCGCTCGCCGCCACCGGGCTCGACATGAGCGACCCGGAGCGCGCGCTGGAGGGCGTCCTGCCGGGCTGGTTCGTGCCGGTCTTCGTGATCGCCGTCATCGTCAACACCATGACCAACAACGGGATGACGGCCTACAGCGCGAGCCTGTCGGTCCAGTCGGTCGGCGTCCGCCTGGCGCGGATCCCGGCGGTCCTGGTGATCGGCGCGCTCGGCACCGCCATGACGCTGTACGCGGTCCTCGTCTTCGACTTCCTGACCGGCGTCAGCACCATGCTGCAGCTCGTCGTCGTGGTGACCGGCCCGGTCATGGCGGTGGCGATGACCGACCTGCTGCTGCGCCGCAACCGCTACGACGGCGCCGCCCTGCTCGAACAGCGGCGCGGCGGTCCGTTCTGGTACCGCGGCGGCGTCCACTGGGCCGGGCTCCTCGCGCTGGCCGCCGGCGCGCCCGCCGCCCTGCTGTGCGTCCGCACCACCTTCTGGACCGGCCCGATCGCCCGGATCGCGGGCGATGTGGACCTGTCGATCCCGGCGGGCACGACCGTCGCGGCCGCCGTCTACTGGGCTACGACCCGCGTCCTCGGGACGATCCCGCGCTCCTGACCCGGCCCCCTCCCACCGCCGACCCAGCACCCCAGCACCCCAGAACCCCAGCACCCCGAAGGAAACCGTGCACGCCGACACCATCCTCCTCGCCCGCACCGTCCGGAACCCGGCCGAGGACACCGCCGGTCCGCCCGCCGGCCCCGCCCCGCTGCACGGGGTGGCGATCACCGCGGGCCGGATCACCGCCGTCGGCCCCGCACCGGCCCTCGACGCGCTGCGCGGCCCGGCCACCGCCGTCCACACCTTCCCGGACGCCGCGATCCTGCCCGGCCTCGTCGACGTCCACGCCCACCCCGTCTGGGGGTCGATCTCCGCCGGCGGCAGCGTCGACCTGGCGGCCGCCGCCACCCTCGACCAGCTGCTGACCCGCCTCGCCGAGGCCGCGGCCGGCCTCCCGCCCGAGGAGTGGATCACCGGCTACGACCTCGACGTCAACCTGTTCGACGGCGAGCCCACCGGCGCCGTCCTCGCCGAGCACCTGCCCGGGCGCCCCGTCTCGCTGATGACCCGCGACGCCCACGCCCTCCTGGTCAGCCCCCGGGTCGTCGAACTCGTCGGCCTGACCGGCCGCGAGACCTTCACCGACGCCTCCTCGATCGCCGTCGACGCGGCCGGCCGCCCGACCGGCCACATCCTCGAACTCCAGGCCATGGACCTGGTCTTCGCCCACTACCCCGAGGTGCCGCCGGCCACGGCCGCCGGCTACGTCCGCGACCAGCTCGAACGCCTCGCCCGCAGCGGCCTCACCGGCCTGCACGCGCTGGACTTCGCCGACCCCTCCGAGGAGGTGTTCCGGCACCTGGAGGAGCACGGCGAACTGCCGCTGCGGGTGCGCTGCTCCCCGCTCGTCCCGGCCGACTCCGCCCCGGACGTCTGGCGGGCGATCGCCGCCCTCCAGGGCCGCGGCGGGCGGCGCTGGCACGTCGACGGCGTGAAGTTCATGCTCGACGGCACCGCCGACAACGGCACCGCCTGGTTCGAACACCCCGACGTCCACGGCGAGAACCGCGAACCGCTGTGGCGCGACACCGAGGCCTACCGCGCCGCCGTCCGCTATTTCACCGACCTCGGCATCCCGACCGCGACCCACGCGATCGGCGACCGCGCGGTGCGGTTCGCGCTCGACGTCATCGAGGAGGCCGGCCGCGTCCCGCGCGCCCCGCACCGGATCGAACACATCGAGTCGATCCCCGACGACCTGCTGCCCCGGTTCGCCCGACTCGACGTGGTGGCCAGCCTGCAGCCCGTCCACGCGACCCGGCACACCCGGCCCGACGGCAGCGACAACTGGTCCCGGCGGATCGGCCCCGAGCGGGTCGCCCACGGCTGGCGCACCCGCGACCTGCTCGACCACGGCGCCGTCGTCGCCCTCGGCTCCGACTGGCCGATCGGGCCCGGCGACCCGCGCGTCGGCCTGGCCGACTGCCAGCTGCGCCGCCCGGTCGAGGACCCGGACGCGGCACCCGTGCAGCCGGACCAGGCGATCACCGCCCGCGAGGCCTACGCCGGGATGACCGTCGCCGCCGCGTACGCCGCCGGTGCGGCGGGAGAACTCGGGCGCGTCGCCCCGGGGTTCACCGCCGACCTGACCGTCTTCGCGGCCGACCCGCTCGCCCTCGCCCCCGCCGCCCAGGCCGCCAACGCCGTCCTCGCGACGGTGGTCGGCGGCGTCCTCCAGCCGTACCCGGACACCGCCGCCACCACCTCGAAGGAAGACCAGTGACCACGACGCCGATTCCCCGCCCCGACCACCGCCGGCACGTCGAGGTGGCGGACGCCGACCCGTACCGGCGCGGCACCGCGCGCGGCGAGCAGCTGCGCACCGGCCTGCCCGCCGCGATCGAGGTCTACGACCGCCTGTTCGCGCTCGGCGGCATCACCCCGGCCCGGGTCCGCGCGGACGCCGAACGCGCCCTCGACGCCATCGGCCGCTTCCGTCCCGCCGCCCACGCCGAGATCGAGGGCATCGCCCGGGGCGCCGGCCTCGAACCGTGGCGGATCGCCGCGCTCAACGCCCGCACCGAGATCCTGGCCGCCAGCGCCGCCGTCCCGCCGGGGGAGTGCACCACCCTGGTGCGCCGCGCGGCCACCGGCGCCGGACGGCCGCGCACCTTCGGCGCGCAGACCTGGGACTGGCACGTCGAACTGAGCGCGCACTGGCACACCCTGGAGTCGAGCGGCGCCCGGTACACCGTCGTCGGCCTCACCGAGGACGGCATCCTCGGCAAGATCGGCGTCAACAGCGCGGGGCTCGCCCTGCACTTCAACATCCTCGGGCACGAGCGGGACGGCGTCGGCGGCGTCCCCGTGCACGTGCTCGCGGCGACCGTGCTGGCGGAGGCGGGGAGCGTCGCCGAGGCCGTCGACCTGGTGCGCGGCGCCCCGCTCGGCTCCTCCGGCTCGTTCGCGCTGTTCGACGGGACGGACGGCGCGCTGCTCGACCTCAGTCCGGTGGGGGTGTTCGCGGTGGCGCCGGACGAGCACGGCGGGTTCGTGCGCACCAACCACTTCCTGACGCCGGTGCCCGCCGCCGGCGAGAAGACCCGGCTCTACCAGCCGGACTCGGGCGAGCGCCACGACTTCGTGCGGGCCCGGCTCGCCGCCCTGCGGCCGCTGCCCGACACGGCGGAGGCGCTCGCGCGCTGCCTGGTGACCGGGCCCGGTGAGCCGCCGGTCACCTGCCTGCCCGACCCGGCGCTGCCGCTGGGTCAGCGCTGGGCCAGCCTGGCCACCGTCGCCCTCGACCCGGCCACCCGCACCGCCGCGATCCTCGACGGCACCCCGGCCGAGCTCGACACCCGCCCCTGGCGCACCCTCACCGCGCGCTGACCGCGCGCACCCCGCCCCGGCCTTGGCTGAACCCGGGCCGGCTGAGCCCGGGTCGGTCGACCCGCCGCCACCGCCCGGCAGGTGGCGGCGGACAGCAGCAGGGCCCGGTACGGACGAACCGTCCGCACCGGGCCCTGCCCGTCTGGTCCTACGACACGCCTCAGCGGTCGAAGAGCTTCACCGGGATCCGCTCCGGCTGGGCCCCGGCCCGGCCCGAGAGCGAGCTGTCCTGCGGCGACAGCATCAGCGCGATCCCGCCGAGCGCGAGCAGCACCAGGACCGCCACCGCCAGCGGGGTGATGAACTGGGAGGCGGGCAGCCCGCCGACCGGGGAGCGGCCGTCCAGCACCACCGAGACCGCAGCCATCCCGGTGTAGTGCATGGCGACCACCGCGACCCCGGCGATCATGGCGGCCGCCAGCGAGGCCAGCAGACCGGTGATGTTCAGCGTCATCCACAGCGCGGCGGTGGCCGCGAACACGGCGATGGCGATCGAGGCGACCACGATGAGCGGGTCGTAGGAGACCTGGCCCTGGACGTGCATCGCCGCCATGCCGAGGTAGTGCATCGCGGCGACGCCCAGGCCGGTGACCGTCCCGCCGACCAGCAGCGTGGTCAGGCCGCGCGGCCGGTAGCCGACGTAGAGGATGCCGAGGCCGCAGACGGCGATCGCCAGCACCAGGCTGAGCAGCGTGAGCGGCACGTTGTAGAGGATCGTGGACCCGGTGACGTTGAAGCCGAGCATCGCCAGGAAGTGCATCGTCCAGATGCCGCAGCCGATCTCGATGGCGCCCAGCAGCAGCCAGCCGAGGCGCCGGCGCGGCGGCAGGTCGAGGGCGCGGACGGTGCACCGCAGGCCGAGCGCGGCTCCGGTGCAGGCGACGACGTACGACAGGACCGGGTTGACCCAGCCGTAGTGGAAGCCGTCGATGGGGGCGGTGTGGTGCATGGTTACCTGAGCTGACGTTTCGTTGATGGATTCGGACGGGAACCACCCGCGCGGAGCACGGTCCGGCGCGGTGTTCCCGGTTCCAGGAGTACGCGAGGAGTCGGAACCCTCGGGGAAGCGGAGTTGAATCGAAGCGGTCCACCGACCGGCGGGGTCAGGGCCTGGTCTTGTGGATCGGCCCCGGGCGCGGGTGGTGGCCGCGACGGGTGTCCACCTGCCGGGCCTGACGTGCGAGTACATACTATCCACCCGTCGGTCAAGGGTTCGCACCGGGGGGTCTGCGGGATTTTCCGTGAAGGCTGACGGCCCGTGCGCCCGGCCGCCGCACCCCGGGCCGTATCGTCGTCGCGGCGAAGACGAGACGCCCGCCGGCCGCGCCGGCGGCGGGACCGACCACCGGGGGCGAGCGATGCTCGATGTCAGACGGCTCACCATGCTTCAGGCGGTGGCCGAGCACGGGAGCTTCAACCGGGCCGCCGCCGCCCTGCTGCTGACCCCGTCCGCGGTCTCCCAGCAGATCGCCGCCCTGGAACGCGGGCTGGGCGCGACCGTGGTCGAACGCTCGACCCGGGGCGTGCGGCTGACCGAGGCGGGCCGCCTGCTGGTCGACGCCGCCGTCGCGGTCGGGGCGGAGCTGCGGCACGCCGAGGAGCAGATCGGGCGGCTGGGCGCGGCCCGGCCCCGGCTCACCCTCGCCACCTTCACCAGCGGCGGCCGCCGGCTGCTGCCCGGGGTGCTGGCCCGGTTCGCGCGGGCGCACCCGGAGGTCGAGCTGCGGATCGTGGAGCGCGAGCCGGAGGACAGCCTGCCGATGGTCCGCGAGGGCGCGGCCGACCTGGCGCTCGCCTACCACTTCGACGGGCCGCTGCCGGTGGTGCCCGGCGACCGCTCCGGCCTGGAGTGGACCCCGCTGCTGGAGGACCCGCTGCTGGTCGTCCTGCCCGAGGGGCACCGGCTGGCCGGGCGGCCCGCCCTCGACCTGTCGGAACTCGCCGCCGAACGCTGGGTGCTGGGCTGCGCGAAGACCGAGGCCTTCCTGCACCGGCACGCCGAGCTGGCCGGGTTCGAGCTGCGGGTGGCGGGCTCCACCACCGACTACTTCTTCGCCCGCTCGCTGGTCGCGGCGGGCGTCGGCGTCTCCCTGGTGCCGACGGTCGCGCTCGACCCCGCCCTGCCCGGGACCCGGGTGGTCCCGGTGCTCCCGCCGCGCCCGGCCCGGCACTTCGGTCTGGCCCTGCCGCGCCGCCGCGGCCCCCGCCCGTACGCGGACGCGCTGGCCGCCCTGCTCCGGGCGGAGGCCGCCGAGACGGACCAGACCGACGGGGCCGGCGCGCCGTGACCGCCACGGCGCGCCGCCCCCGGTCGGCGGAGCGCGCGGTGCGTCAGGCGGACGGCGTCCGGCCGACGGTCTCGAACAGCAGCTTCGCCGCCACCTCCGCGCCGTCGGCGTGGAAGGCGCCGGCCACGGCGCCCGCCCGGACCCGGGCCTCGGGCGCCAGGGCGGTGCCGAGGGCGGCCGTCAGCGACTCGACGGTCGGGGTCGGACCGTCGTGCGCCGCGCCGATGCCCAGCTCGGCCACCCGGGCGGCGAAGTACGGCTGGTCCGCCCCCTGCGGCACGATCACCTGCGGCGCGCCCGACCAGGTGGCGGTGGTCGTGGTGCCCGCGCCGCCGTGGTGCACGACGGCGGCCACCCGGCGGAACAGCGCCTGGTGGTTGACCTCGCCGATGACGAAGCAGTCGTCCCGGTCGTCGGCCAGGGCGAGGTCGGCCCAGCCGCGCGAGAGGACCACCCGGCGCCCGTGCGCGCGGACCGACTCGGTCACCACCCGGGCGAGCTCCTGCGGATCGCGCATCGGGATGCTGCCGAAGCCCACGTACACCGGCGGCTCGCCGGCGTCGAGGAAGGCCAGCAGGTCGGCGGGGAGCGGGCGTTCGTCCGGCAGGACCCAGGCGCCGGTCTGCACGACGTCGAGCCCGGCCGGCTGCCGCCACGGGGCCAGGACCGGGTCCGAGGCCAGCCACGGCCGGTCGGTGAAGACGTGGTCGCGGACGTCGTCCACCGGCGGCAGCCCGACGGACGCCCGGTGGCCGTTGACCGCCTCGCCGAACACGGCCTGCGCGTCCTCGGCGTCCCGCTCCCACAGCACCGCGTTGTCGGTCACCTCCGGCGGCAGCGGCCGGCCCGGCCGGGGGATCGGCGGGTGGTGCGGCGACGGCAGGCTGACCGGCTGGTAGCTGACGTACACATAGGGGACGCCCAGCGTCTCCGCCGCCGACTTCACCCCGGCGACGGCCGGCACCAGGCCGGTCGCCACCAGCACGTCGGCCCCCTCGGCGGCCGCGGTGACGTTCTCGTGGAACGCGGCGACCAGGTCGGCCGCGCGCCGGGCTATGCCGCCCGGGGCGGGCGGCGTCCTCCCGGTCACCAGGTCGCGCACCGACTGGCCGGTCGGCACCATCGCCACGCCGACCGCGGCCAGCCGCTTCTCGAACTCCTCGTCCGGCGGAGCGCACACCCGCACCTCCGCGCCGAGCTCCCGCAGCCGCACGGCCAGGCCCACGAGTGGCTCGACGCCCCCGCGCGAATCGTACGCCGACAACACCACACGCATTTCGTCACTCCTGTATCAGCGGTTCCGGCCCAGGTCGGTGATTCTCCGTCATGACCTGGGCCTTTCCGCAACTCCCGGCTTTCTCCTCCTTCGTGCCGGACCGAGACGCGCCGTCAATCTCAGCCCTTGGTCGAGCACTTGGCGTCGGGAGCGTGCCCGGACGGCCAGGCGACGCCTTCGAGGACCGCGGTCTTGGCGGTCGGGTCGAGGCGGACGATGGGGATGGCCTTGTTGTACGGGTTGCCGGTCTCGTCGAGGCAGATCCAGCCGCTGGCGCCGTCGACCCGGCCGTCACCGCGCATCCGCAGCCAGCTGTTGGCGACCTGAGCGGTCGAGGGCATCTTCACATCGCCCACCGTGCTCTTGCGGATGCCCTCGACGGCGGTGGTGACCGCGTCGTAGGTGATGATCACCCGGCCGTCGGCGAGGCCGGCCCGCTCGGCCGCCCCGGGCTCCGGCTTCGGGAGCAGGTCGTACAGCTCCTGCGTCGCCTTCTTGGAACCGCCGGTGGCCTCCGTGCTGTGCGGTCCCCAGGTGTCGGGGTGGGCCAGCGCGGTGTACCGGACCGTGATCCCCTTTCCGGTGCTGAGCATGTCCCAGTGGGCGGTGAACTCGGGGTCGACCAGCAGGGTGGAGGCGTGCGAGCCGGTGATCACCGTGTAGGCCTTCTCGGGGCACGGCCGACCGCTCAACTCGATCAGGAACTGGCGCAGTTGGACGGGTCGGCCGGCGAAGTAGACGGTCGTCGCGGTGGCCGCGCAGATCTCCGGCATCATCCGGCGGAACTCGTTGGCGAGGTTGCCCTTGTCGTTCACGTCGTCCGCCGGCGAGCGGTAGGGCTGCGGGATGTACGGCGCGTCCTTGGTGAGCTTCTCGAAGGAGGCGCGCAGACTGCTCAGGTAGTTGTCGTTCTCGCGGAGGTCCTTGATCAGGAGGGCTTCGCCGGGCTTGGTGGCCGCCCCGTAGGCGGCGAGGACGGTGGCCTGGTCGCCGTTGCTGGGCGCGACGTGGGCCAGGCCCGGGAAGGCGCGCGGGTCGGCCGTGGTGTTCCTGATGTCGTCGGCGGTCATCGGGCCCGCGACCACCGGGATCCCCCGCTCCTTGGTGAGGTAGCGGACGGCCTCCTTGGTCTCCGGGAGGCTGATGTTGAGGCCGGTGACGGCCCGCAGGTTCTGCTTCTCGTCGGCCGCGGCTTCGGCCAACTGCTCGGCGACCGTGCGCCACTGCTTGTAGGCCCGGCCGGGGTTGGCGAGCACCAGCCGGATCGGCGGCTGGTTGTCCTGGCTGTTGGCCCGGTGCTGGGCCAGGTAGGCGCCCTGCACCTGCTCGAGGTACTCCTGCTGCTCGGCGGGCGAGGTGGAGACCATCGGGATCATCAGGGCGACGGTGGCGACGGACTTGCCGGCGAGCTTGTCGTTCTCCGCCTTGATCTGCTCGGAGACCTGCTTCAGGGACTGGTGGAAGACGAAACCGCCGTCGGTGACGCCGACGCACTCCTCGCCGTCGTGCTTGGCCACGCCCGTGCCGCAGGACCGGTCGGTGAGGATGCGGTAGGTGACGAAGCCCGCGGTGGTCAGCAGGGCGGCGGCGAGGAGGAGCACCAGAACGCGGTTCAGCGGTCCGGCGGGAAAGGGGACTCTCATGGACGGGTTTCTCCCCAGGTCGGCAGGTAGGGTGCCTGGATCCAGTGGCTCAGCAGGCGCGGCCACTCGCGGTGGGCCAGTTCGAAGACTTGCTTGGCGGCGGGGGCGCCGAACGGGGCCAGGGTGAGCAACTGCCGCTCGATGTCGCCGATCCCGTTCGGGTCGGGCGGGGTGAGCGGCTGCGACTGCTTCCACAGGCCGAGCAGGAGGAGCTCCACCGCCCGGTGCACGGAGTCGCGCTTCCCGCCCGGACAGGCCGGACACGGGACCGGCCGCGAGGCCGGGAGCGGCATGTTCGCGGGCGGCGGGGGCGCCGCGCAGATCAGGTTGAGGGCGCCGAGCCACCAGGATGCCCCCTGCCCGGCGGTTGCGGCGCGCCGGGGCGAGGTCAGCCCGGCCAGGTACTGGTGCAGGACGCGGGCGACCACCGCGGTGTGGCCGAGCGAGAGCGAGTGGTGCAGGAGCCGCATGGTCCGGTTGGGCTCGGTGTCCCGGCCGTACACACCCCGGAGGGCCAGCTGGAGATCCTTCCAGCCGACGGCTTCGGGTGTCGCCGAGGTCCGGGCCAGCGACTCGTGCAGCAGCAGGGTGCGCAGCACCGGGTCGCCGATGAACGGCGACTCCGCGGCTCCCGGCCAGTGGCGCGGTCCCCAACGGCCGTCGGCCAGCAGGTTCACCGTGTCCTGGACCGCCAGGCGCGGGTCGCCGCCGGGCGGGTGCACGCCGCCGAGCGCGAGGGCGGCCTGCTCGTCCAGGGCCGGGGCGAAGCGGACCAGCCTGGTCCGGGCGAGTTCCTCGGGGAACAGCGTCCGCAGCAGCCGCTCGCGCACCGACTGGTCCGGGTCGGCGGCGGACGCCAGGTCGAGCAGCGCGTGGTCCGGGACGAACCCGCGCTGGCGGATCTCCTGCCGGGCGGCCTGCACCAGGGTGTGGGCGATCCCGGCCCGCCCGGCCGCGAGCCGCTGGATCAGCCGGGCGGTGCCCGGCTCGACCGGGGTGTCCTCGAACATCCCCTGGACCTCGTCCGGCGAGAGCTGCGCCAGGGGCACCCGCAGCAGCCAGCCGTCCGCCGTCTCCGGCCGGGTCTGGAGCCAGAACGGGCCGGTGGCGGTCCGGGTCGACAGGGCGGCGCGCTCGGGGTCGAGGGTGGCGGGCTCCTCGGCGAGCGTGGTCACGACGACGCCGGGCCGGTGGCGGGTGGTCCCCTCGTGCCAGACCCAGGTCAGGCCGTCGAGGACCTGCCGGCCCAGCGGGGTGTGGGCGTTGTCGAGGAGCAGCAGCGGGCGCGGCAGCCAGTTCAGCCGGCGGCGCAGGGTGTAGTGGCCGGCGATGTCCGCCAACAGGGCCGCCAGCAGCTGCCGTTCCGCGAACCGCTGGTCCGTCGGGGTGCTGCGGAAGCGCAGCCGCAGCGCGGTCAGCTGGCTGTGCGCGCCGCCGTGCGGGCGGATCGGCCGGTCGGCCCACCAGTTCCGGCCGGTCGTGGTGGCGCCGTGGCCGAGCAGCTCGGTGCCGACGACATCGGCGAGCGCCGCCACCCGCGGGTCCACCTCGGCGGTCGCCCCCGGCACGGCGTCGGCCGGGCGGGGGAGCTGTTTGATCCACTGCGCCGCCCGGCTTCGGCGCACCGCGTCGTCGGCCTCGCTCGCCAGGAGCAACCCCGCCAGCCGGTGCCGGGCGGCCTCGGTCTCGCCGTCCAGGGCCTCCTGCCAGCTGGTGACCGCGAGCAGCCCCAGGGTGAGCCGGGGGAACGCCAGGGTGCCGTCGAACTTCTTCGGCCGCCGGCCGAGTTCGTGCCGCAGCAGGAACAGCAGGTCCGCGGTGCGCGAGACGTTCGCCGGACCGGGGTCGTACGGCGGGGCGAGCCCCGGCTGGCCGAAGTCCTCCTGGGCGAGGTCCGCGTACGCCTGCGGCAGGTGCTTCGCGTACCGCTCCTCCAGCTCCTCCAGCAGGGCCGTCCGGCCGGTGAGCCGCCCGCCCGCGAACTCGACCACCGGCGGCGTCCCGGCCGGATCGCGCAGCCGTCTCTCCTTGTCGAGCCTCAGACCCACCAGTGCGGGAACGATGTCCTTGAACACCGCGTCCCGGCCGTACAGCATCACCGTGAACCCCCCAGTCCTCCGGCTCGGTGGTGCACACCGCCGTGATGGAAGGAGGATAGGGGAGATCGTCAGCTCTACTCATGGGTAATACAACTGACGTGATCTCAGTTGCGAAGCTGTGACTCACCGCCCCGGTCGGCCGCCGCGGGGGCCGGCAGGCGGAAGCCGACCTCGGCGCCGCCGCCGGGGGCGGCGCCGGCGAAGACGGTGCCGTGATCGGCGGCGATCAGGTCGTGGACGATGGCCAGACCGAGGCCCGAGCCGGGGACGGACTGGGTGCCGGGGCCGCGGTGGAAGCGGTCGAAGACCGCCTGCCGCTCCGCCGGGGGGATGCCCGGGCCGTGGTCGCGGACGGACAGCCGCACGCCGCCGGGCCGCAGGGCCTCGACGTGGACCTCGACGGGGGTGCCGTCGGGGCTGAACTTGACCGCGTTGGCGAGCAGGTTGTCGATGCAGCGGTGCAGCGCGCGCGGCCGGGCGAGGACGAGGACGCCAGTACCGGCGGTGACCGTGATGGAGCGTCCGGTGCGGCGGCGGAAGCGCCCCGCGCAGTCCTCGGCCGCCACCGCCAGGTCGAGCGGCACCGGGTCCTCGTCGGCCTGCCGGTCGGTGGCGAGTTCGACGAGCTCGCGGACCAGCTCGTCGAGCGCCACGCTCTCGCCGACCAGGGTGGCCAGGATCTGCTCCTCGTCCTCGGGCGCGAGCCGGCCGCGGGCCCGCTGGAGCAGCTCGGCGCTGCCCCGGACCGAGGTCAGCGGGGTGCGCAGCTCGTGGCTGGCGTTCTGCACCAGGCGCTGCTGCGCCTCGCGGGAGCGGCGGAGCGCGTCGAGCATGATCTCGAACGAGCGGGTCAGCCGGCCGACCTCGTCGCGGCCGGCCGGCGGCAGCGGAGTGCCGAGGTCCTGGGTGGTGCTGATGTGTTCGGCGGCCCGGGCCAGCCGCCGCACCGGCCGCAGGACCCGGCCGAGCAGCAGCCAGCTGAGGGCGGCGCAGCCGGCCGCCGCGGCCGCGGTGGTCCAGGTGATCTGCCGGAGGAACTCGCGGTCGACCCGCTCGGCGTCCGCGTAGGTCTGGCCGATCAGCACCGCCCCGGCGCCCGCGCCGAGGCCCTTGGTGAGGACGCCGTAGGTGGTCTCCCCGACGGTGATCTCCTCCGCCCGGGTGCCCAGGCCGTCGCGGGCCAGCTCCAGCGCCCCCGGTGGGACCGGCAGCGGCTCGCGGCCGGGGGAGAGCGGGCGGACGGTGCCGTCCGGCAGCAGCAGCTGCTCGGTGGTGTCGGGCCGGGGGGCCGGGGTGCGGCCGGCGTCGAGCAGGGCGACGACGGTGTCCGCGCGGTCGGCGAGGACGCGGTCGAACTCCTCGGCGACCAGTCCGGAGACGCTGCGGTAGGAGGTGGTGACGGTGACGGCGATGGCCAGCAGGGTGGCGGCCACCACGACGAGGGCGATCCGGGCGCGCAGCACTCAGGTCCTCTCTTTCGGATCACGTCGGGTCAGTGGGCGTCGTTGGAGTGCGTGCATCGGCGGTGCGGAGGAGGAAGCCCATGCGGAGCATCGGCGACCGACGACAAGCCGGCGAGGTGCGTGCTCCGGCGGCGACCGCCCGGCGCGATCCGGAAGAGAGGGCCTAGGTCCGCACGAGGTAGCCGACGTTGCGGACGGTCTGGATCAGCCGGGGCTCGCCGTGCTCCTCGCTCTTGCGGCGCAGGTAGCCGATGTAGACGTCGAGCGAGCGCGAGTCGGTGTCGAAGTCGTAGCCCCAGATCCGCTCGTAGATCTGCGGGCGGGTGAGCACCGCGCCCTGGTTGCGGAGCAGCAGTTCCAGCAGGTCGAACTCGGTCTTGGTGAGGTCGAGCGGCCGCTCGCCGCGGTGGGCGCTGCGGGCGGCGGTGTCCAGGACGAGGTCGGCGCAGGACAGCAGGCCGGTGTCGGCGGGCGGGGTGGCGCGCCGCAGCAGGGCGCGTATCCGGGCCAGCAGTTCCTCGGTGGCGAACGGCTTGGCCAGGTAGTCGTCGGCGCCCGCGTCGAGCCCGGCGACCCGGTCGCCGAGCTGGTGGCGGGCGGTGAGGACCAGGACGGGCAGCCGGTCGCCGCGCCGGCGCAGCATCCGGCAGAGCGCCAGCCCGTCGAGGCGGGGCATGACCACGTCGACGACGGCGAGGTCCGGGCGCCGGTGCTCCAGCAGTTCCAGGGCCGCCTGGCCGTCGGTGGCGGTCAGGACCTGGTAGCCCTCGAAGCGCAGGAGCTGGTCGAGGGTGGTGCGGACCCCGGGGTCGTCCTCGACGACGAGCACGGTGCGTCCGGGCGCGGTTGCGTCTGTCATGGCGTCATTCTCGCTGGTGGCGGGCGGTGGTGGGGATGCGGACGACGGCCCGGGCGGCCGGGGCCCGTCCACCCGGACGGGCCCAGATCCGACGGTGCGTCAGCCTGCGGTCGGCCCGGCGGCGTTCACCGGTGTGACGGCGATCGGCGGGACGGCGGTCGTGCAGGAGGTGTCGCCCGGCTGCCCGGTGCGGATGAACGTGTTCGCGACGGCGACCGCGCAGTGCGTGGACTCCAGCTCCGGCACGTGCCCCGCGTTGGGCACGGACACCAGGGTGCTGCGGCGGAACTGCGCGGCCGACAGCCGGGAGGCGCTCTCGGGGGTGTTGGAGTCGAGGTCGCCGGAGAGCACCAGGACGGGCACGTCCGGCAGCGGGCCGTCCACCGGCTGCGGGCGGGCGGTGCCGGAGCGCGGCCAGCGGATGCAGGCGTCGGCGCCGTCGGTCTGCCCGGCGGTGAAGCCCTCGACGCTGAACGGCGCGAACCGGTTCGGGTCGGCGGCGGACAGGGCCTGGCGGTACTGCTGGCGGCGGACCGCGAGCGGGGCGTCCACCGACCAGGCCCGGGCGTAGTCGTTGCAGGCCACGGCGAGGAAGCCGGCCTGGTCCTCGGCGGTGGCCGGCGCGTAGTCCGCGCGCACCAGGGCGGTCAGCGCGGTGTCGTCGCCGCGCGCGGCGGCGTGCAGGGCGGCCGGCAGGTCGCCGAGCAGCGAGTGCCCGGCCGGGTCCGCCCCGGCCTCGCGGCTGGCGGCCTCGTACAGCAGGTTGGCGAACTTGTCCTCGGTGAAGCGCAGCGTGCGGGTGGCGCCGGCGGCGTCGATCCGCAGGGTGAGCGGGCGCTCGCGCAGCCGGGCGGCGACCGTGCCGAGGTCCTCGACGGCCGTCGCGCCGTCACAGGCCGCGCTGCGCTCGCACACCCGCCGCAGGGACTGCGCGACGGCCTCGGCGCTCGGCCGGGCGAGCGGGTCGACGGCCAGCGGGAACGCGCCGGAGAGCACCATCGACTCGACCCGCTCGGGGTGACGGCCGGCGTAGACCGGCATCAGGTAGGTGCCGTAGGAGAGCCCGTACAGGACGAGCGATTCGGCGCCCAGCCGGGCCCGGACGGCGTCGAGGTCGTCGGCGGTGGCGGCGCTGGTGTAGCCGGCCGCCCGGGGCCCGAGCCGCTCGGCGCAGCGGGCGACGGCGGCGCGCTGGCCGGCGTGGTCGGCGAAGCGGTACTCGGCGTCGGTGACCCCGCAGGGGATCCGGCCGGAGCGGCCGGTGCCGCGCGGGTCGACCAGCAGCACGTCGTGGGTGTCGAGCACGCCCTGCAGGGCGGCGGCGAACGGTTCGGCCCGGTCGATCGCGGTCTCGCCGGGCCCGCCCGGGTTGATCGCGACGGTGCCCCGCGCGGGTCCCGGGCCGGTGTGGCGCACCACCGCGTACGCCACCGGGACGCTGCCGAGCCACGGCTTGTCCGCGACCAGCGGCCGCTTGACGGTGCCGCAGTCGACCCGGTACCCGTCCAGGTCCGGGCACCAGCCGGGCCGGGCCTGGGTGCCGGGGGCCGGCGCCGCGGCGGCCGTCGCCGGTGCCAGTGGCAGCGCCGAGAGCAGCGCCGCCACCGCCCCGGTGACCACCCCGGCCCGTCGCAGCGTCCGCGTGGTCGTGGCCCCGGCCGTCGCCTTGCTCGTCATGGTGTCCCGTCCGTCCTGTCGTCCGTGTGTGCCTCGGTGTGGGGACGACAGTGCCGGGCGCCGGTCAGACGTTCGGCAGAGCGACGGCAAAGACGTGTAAGAAGATCGGCCCGGGCCCGGAACGGGCCGCAGGCCGGGTCAGCGGCACATGAGGGCGAAGGTGTAGCCGCGGGCCTTGAGGGTGCGCAGGATGGCGGGCAGCGCGGCCACCGTCTGGCTGCGGTCGCCGCCGCCGTCGTGCAGCAGGATGACGGCGCCCGGGGTGACGGCGTTGAGCACCCGGCGCTCGATCGCGGCCCGCCCGGGCCGTGACCAGTCCTGGGGGTCGACGCTCCACAGCTGGACGCTCTTGCCGAGCGCCGCCGCCCGCGCGCGGACGGTCGTGTTCACCCCGCCGTAGGGCGGGCGCAGACAGGACGGCGTGTACCCGGTCTGCGCGCGGATCCGCGCGTCGGTGGCCGTCACCTGGTAGTCGAAGGCGGACTTGGAGAGGTTGCGGAGGTCGGGGTGGGACCAGCTGTGGTTCTGCACGCTGTTGCCCTGGGCGTGCACCTGCCGGGTGACCCCGGGGTAGGCGGCGACGTTCTGGCCGATCTCGAAGAAGGTGGCGCGGACCCCGTACTGGGACAGCAGGGCCAGGACCTGCGGGGTGTAGCGCGGGCTCGGGCCGTCGTCGAAGGTGAGGTAGACGACCTTGCCGGCGGCGCCGGCTCCGGCCGCCTGGGCCGGGACGGCGGGCAGGGCGACGACGGCGGTGGCGGCCGCGATCAGGGCGCCGATCAGGACACGGGTGGTGCGGCGGCCTGCGGGCCGGTCCGCTTCACGAGGCGAAGACACGGGTCCTCCCAACGGGCGCGGGGCAGGAACGAACCCGATGCCCGGCCCTCCCCGCGTGCCGGTCAATGTAACCGCTCACCCAGGTCCGGTCACGGGGTCGCGGACGCGCAGGGGCGTGCTTCGGCCAGCTCGGGGACGCCCTTCCGCGCGGGTCGGCTCCGGGCGCGATCCGGAGCCTCCCGGTCCGCCGGAACCCGGGGTCCCTGCGGGCGCCGCCGGGCCCTCGGGGAGGATAGCGGGCGTGACGTTCTCCCTGGACCCCGCCGACCCCGCGTTCGCCCGCGACCCGTACCCCTTCTACGCGGCCCTGCGCGCGGCGGGACCGGCCACGCGGGTACGGCTGGCCAACGGCACCTCCGCCTGGCTGGTCACCGGCCACCGGCAGGTCCGCGCGGCCCTCGCGGACCCCCGGTTCTCGAACGTGCCGAAACCGAACGCGGGTCGGGCCCGGGCCGGCTGCCCGGCCGACCCGGCACGCGCCGCGCTGGCCCGGCACATGCTCAACACCGACGGCCCCGACCACCGCCGGCTGCGCCACCTCGCCGTCGCCGCCTTCACCCCCCGGCGGGTGGACGCGATGGCCGACCGGATCCGGCAGCTCACCGACACCGTGCTCGCCGGGCTCAGCGACCGGCTGCACCGGGACGGCACCGCGGACCTCGTCGACGACTTCGCCTTCCCGCTGCCGGTCCTGGTGATCGGCGAGGTCCTCGGCGTCCCCGAGCGCGACCGCGCCGACCTGCGCACCTGGACCTACCAGGTCGGATCCCCCGCCGACGCGCTCCCGGCCGGCACCACCGAACGCGCCTGGGGCCGGCTGCACGCCTACTTCGACCAGCTGATCGCCGACAAGCGCCGGGCCCCGGGGGAGGACCTGTTCAGCTCGCTCGTGCACGCGGCCGAACCGGACGCCCTCGACCGGGACGACCTGCTCGCGATGGCCTTCCTGCTGCTCTTCGCCGGCTACGAGACGACCATGAACCTGCTCGCCTCCGCCTCCCTCGCCCTGCTGACCGACCCCGGCGAACTCGCCGCCGCCCGGGACGGCGGCCCCGACCGCTGGGCGGCGGTGATCGAGGAGACCCTCCGCCACGGCAGCCCGCTGGAGGGCGCCACCTGGCGGCGCACCACCGAGGACGTCGACCTCGGCTCGGACACCGTCATCCCGGCCGGCTCCTCGGTGCTCGTCGTCCTGGCCGCCGCCAACCGCGACCCCGAGGTCTACCCGGACCCCGACCGGTTCAGCCCCGACCGCTACCTCCCCGGCACCGACCGGGCGCCCGGCCACGTCGCCTTCGGCCACGGCCCGCACGTCTGCCTCGGCGCCCGCCTCGCCCGCCTGGAGGCGCAGCTCGCTCTGCCCCGCCTCTTCGACGCCCTCCCCACCCTCCGGTTGGCCGCCGACCCCGCCGACCTCCCCTACCGCCCCGGCCTCCTCGTCCGCGGCCCCCGCCGCCTCCCGGTCCGCCCGGCCTGACCCGGTCGGCGGCCCGTTGCTGGCCGAGACCTCCGTCGTCCACCCGTCCGCGGCTCCCGCCGCCGCCTCCCCGACCCCGTCCGCCCGTTCGTTCGTGGCCTTTCGGGTGCGGCGGGCCCGCTTGGGTGGGACACGGAGGGATGGGCGGATCACCCGGTGCCGAAGGTGCGCCGGTGGTGGCGGTTTTCTCATTTCCGAGTGTTTGACCGGGTCGCGGCGGGTGCGCTGCTCCGCCCCGATTTCCCGCTTTCCCGGCCGGGAATTCCGATGAATTCGAGCACCCTCCATCCGGCCGGTGATTGATGGCCGCCGCGAGCGATTCTCCCCAGTCGACTCAGTGGATTTCCGCTGCGGGTGATTGTCGTGTCTGGTGGGGGTTTGGGTGCTGTGGGTGGGTGTGTGGGGCAGGAATCCGGTCAGTCGAGGGCGGTTATCGGTCACTGCGTCGCGTCGGCGGGGGAGTTGATCGGCGGTGCTTGATTCGAGTGGTTGATCGATGGTTGTGTCGGGCCCCGTGAAATCGTTGGCACCAGGCGTCACACGGGAAACCGGCACCCAATCCGGTCATGACAACGCGTCAATTCGTGCCCGTCGCGATCGTGCGGGCCTTTTCGGTCCGGTCGTCGTGCCGTTGCGGGTGGACGAGGGGGACCGGTGCTTCTTCGACCACCCGCTCGACCACGTGCCGGGGATGCTGCTGGTCGCGGGGGTACTGGACCTGGTCCTGGGGCAGGCGGAGGCGCGGTCCGGCGCGGTCGGCGGCGATCGGCTGCGGCTGTCCATCGCGTTCGAGCGGATGTGTGAGCTGGGCCGGCCGGTGCTGCTGCACTGCGAGGAACTGCCCGACGGCGGCGAGTACGGCGCCCGCGCGGCCTGGCAGGTGCGGGCGGACCAGGGCGACGACTCCGTGTGCCGGGCGACGGTCCACCTCGGCGGCCGGGATGATCCGGCCGGTCCGGTCGAGACCGCGGTCGCGCCGGTCACCGGTGTGACGGCCGCGGACGCGGGCCTGGTCCACCGGTGGCTGCCGGAGAACGTGCTGGTCGGCGCGACCGTGCGGACCGAGCGGGCGGCGGTGCTGGTGCCGCCGGTCGGACACCGGCTGCACGGCGGGGCGCGGGGCGTCCACACGCCGGGGGCCCTGATCGAGTCGGCGCGCCAGCTCGCCACCCTGCTCGGGCACACGGCGCACGAGCGCGGTCCGGACGCGCAGATGCTGTGGCTGTCGCTGGACGCGGACCTGCCGGTCGGTCTGCCGGAGTCGGTCCCGCTGGAGTGGTCCTGGGAGTTCGCGCCGGCCAGGGGAGTGCGGGCGCAGTACCGGATGGCGCTGGTGGAGGCGGACAGCGGCCGCCGGCGGGGCCGGGTGGAGATCGCCGTCCACACGCTGAGCCGCGCGGGGTACCGCAAGCGCCGCGGTGCCGGGTGAGCGCGGTCGTCTTCAGCCATGCCGTCAGCCGTCAGCCGTCAGCCGTCAGTCAGAAGTCGTCAGTCGTCGTGAGGAGTGGGGAAACACCAGGTGAGTACCGTGAAGCCGGTGGTCGGGGGCGGAGTGCCGTGGGTGGTGCTGGCGCCGAGGGTGCTGTTCGTGGTCGCGGTGACCGCGGTCGGGACGGGGCTGGCGGTGCATCTGCGGCGGGCCGGTGACCCGCTCGACCTGGTCGCCGCCGTCCTGGCCGGCTGCTACCTGGCCTGGCTGGCGGTGGAGGTGCCGGTCACCTTCCGCCGGTCGGCGGCCGCGCCCAAGGAGGCGGCGACCCTGCTCTGGTACGCGACCGCGCGGATCGCCACGGTGTCGGCCGCCGTGCTCGGTCCGCTGCCGTGGGACGGCTGGTCGCCGGTGCTGCTGCTGCCCGCCGCGGTGTTCGTCGGCGGGGTGGTGGTGCGGCAGGTGGCGATCCGCACGCTGGGGCGCTTCTACTCCCACCACGTGATGCGCCAGCGCGACCACCAGATCGTCACCTGGGGCCTCTACCGACTGGTCCGGCACCCCGCCTACGCGGGGATGCTGCTGGCGCACCTCGGGTTCGTCGGCTTCTTCCTGAACCCGGCGAGCGCCGTCCTGCTGGTGCTGCTGGTGGCCGCCGTCCTGTGGCGGATCCGGACCGAGGAGCGGATGCTCGTGCACATCCCCGGCTACCCCGACTACGCCGCCGGCCGGGCCCGGCTGATCCCGGGGCTGTGGTGAGCGCCCCGGCGGCCCCGGGCCGACTCCCCTTGACACCGGGCGAGTTGATGCCTGGCGAGTCGACGCCTGGCGAGTCGACGTCAGCCGAGTTGACGCCCGACGAGCTGCTGACCACCACGCGCGCGGTGCGCCGGCGCCTGGACCTGGCGCGCCCGCTGGACCTGGCGGTCGTACGGGAGTGCGTGGAGATCGCCCTGCAGGCGCCCAACGGCGGCAACACCCAGCGCTGGCAGTGGCTGGTGGTCGTGGACCCGGCGCAGCGGGCACGGATCGCGGCCGTCTACCGCCGCGCCTTCGAGGCCCGCTACCCGCCGAGCGCCGCTGCCACGGACGCCGCCGGGGCGGGCACGGGCGGAGTGTCGGACCGGATGCTGGCGGGCGGCCGCCACCTGGCCGCGCACCTGCACGAGGTCCCGGTGCTGGTGATCCCCTGCCTGGACCTGCGGGGCCGGCCGCTGCCGCCGGGCAACCAGGCGGGCGTGTGGGGGTCGCTGCTCCCGGCGGCGTGGAGCTACATGCTCGCCGCCCGGGCCCGCGGGCTCGGCACCGCCTGGACGACGGTGCACCTGGACGCGGAGGAGGAGGTGGCCGCGATCCTCGGGCTGCCGCCGGAGGTCCGCCAGGGGCTGCTGATCCCGACCGCGCACGCGCTCGGGGAGGGGTTCCGGCCGGCGCCGCGTCGGCCGGTGGAGAGCGTGTGGCACCTGGACGGCTGGGCCGGCGGGGCTTGGGGAGACGACCGTGACGACTGATCTGGTGGCCACCGCCGCCCTCGCCGGTGACGTCCTGGCGGACGCCGGGCAGGTGGGCAACAAGTTCGCCCGGCAGGAGCTGCTGCGGCGGGCGGGCTTCCGGGTGCCGGAGTTCTTCTGCCTGCCCGCCACCGCCTTCGACCGGGCCCTGGACGCGCTCCGCCCGGCTCTGCCCGCACCGCCGCCGGGGGACGGCGACGACCGGGAGGCGGTGGAGCGGTGGTGCGCGGCGGCCCGCGTGGCCCTCGCCGCCGCCGAACCGCCGGCGGCGCTGGCGGAACGGGTCCGCAAGGAGTTCGCCGCCCTGGCCGGGGTGGAGGGCCTGGTGGCGGTCCGGGCCTGCGTCGTCCCGGTCGCCACCGACACCGGAGGCCCCGACGGCGCGGACCCCGAGGGCGCGGATCCCGACGGCGTGGGGGAGGACAGCGCGGTCGACCCCTTCGCGGGGATGAGCGACAGCTTCCTCTACGTCGACGAGGACGGCCTGCTCCCGGCCGTCGTCGGCTGCTGGGCCTCGGCGTTCAACCCGCAGGCGGTCCGCTACCGGATCCTGCGCGGGCTGGACCCGACCCGGGCCCGGGTGGCCGTCGGCGTCCAGCGGATGGTGCTCGGCACCCGTTCCTTCGTGGCGTTCACCCGCGACCCGCGCGACGGGTCGCGGCGGCACCTGGTCGCGGCGGCGCACGGCATCGGCGAGGGCGTGGTGCAGGAGAAGGCCGACGTCGACCACTTCTTCCACGACCCCGCCACCGGCCGGGTCAGCGCGCGGACGGTGCACAAGCGGTGGTCGGTGGGCCTGCCCGCCGGGGCGGTGTCGGGCGCGCCGGTGGTGCTGGCGGTGCCGCCGGAGCTGGCGGACCCGCCGGTGCTGGACGACGAACGGGTCCGCGAGGTGGCCGCGTTGGCGTCCCGGGTGGAGGAGCTGTTCGGCGCCCCGCAGGACATCGAGGGCACCATCACCCCCGACGGCACCGTCCACCTGGTCCAGGCCCGCCCGCTGGTGACCGGTCCCGTGCGGGACGACCGGGCCGACGCCGCCGGGACCGGCCCGACCGTGTACTGGGGCAACCACAACATCACCGAGAGCTTCCCCGGGACCTCCGGCGCCCTGACGTACTCGCTGTCCCGCGAGTTCTACCGCCGCTCGTTCGCCGACCTGTACCGGCGGATGGGCGTGCCCGCCTCCCGGGTCCGGGACAACGCCGACCACCTGGAGCGGATGGTCGGTTTCCTGGAGGGGCAGGTCTACTACCGGCTCGACGACTGGCACGAACTGCACGGCCAGATGCCGGTGTTCGAGATCGTCCGCCGCGGCTGGGAACAGTCGATGGGCATCACCGGCCCGGCCCGCGGCGAGCGCCGTTGGCCGGCGCTCGCGGTGGTCGGCGGACTGCCGCGCCTGCTCTGGCGGGCCGTCCGGCACCCCCGGCAGGTGAAGCGCTTCCTGCGCTGGTGGGACCGGCAGCTGGCGGAGGCCGAGCAGGTCCTCGGCAGCCCTGGCAGCGGCCCGGCCCCCGGTAACCCCCAGGAGCTGATCGCCTTCCACCGCCGCCTCTGGGAACGGGCCGGCGAACGCTGGGGCGTCACCCTCGTCAACGCGTTCATCGCCCTGTTCGTGCTCGGGGTCGCCAGCCTGCTGCTGCGCCGCTGGACCGGCCAGGGGCCGCAACTGCTGGTCGCCCTGCTCGGCGGCGGACGGGAGAACCGCTCGCTCGAAGCGGTCCGGGCGGCCATGGCGCTGGCCGAACTCGTCGCCGCACAGCCGGAGTCGCGCGAGGCCGTACTCGACGACACCCGCGACCCCCGGCAGCTCTGGGAGGAGCTGACCGGCGGCCGTCACGGGGCCGGGGTCGCCGAGGCGGCGCGCGGCTACCTCGCCCACTACGCCGACCGCGCCCTGCACGACCTCAAGCTGGAGGAGCCCACCCCCCGTCAGCGCCCCTGGACCGTCCTCGCACTGATCCGGCCGATGGTCCGCCAGGGCGCCACCGTGGCCGCCAGCCGCGCCGACGAGCAGGCCGCCACCGCCCGCGCCCGCGCGCGGCTGCGCGAGGCGTGCCCGAACCCGGTCCGGCGCGCCGTCCTGCTCGGCTTCGCCGCCGTGGGCCGCGACCTGGCCCGGATCCGCGAGGACACCCGGTTCTGCCGCACCCAGCTGTTCGGCCTCTCCCGCGAGGTGATGTGGCGCCTGGGCGGCGAACTCGTCACCGCCGGCGTGCTGGACGACCCGCTCGAGATCACCGACCTGACCGTCGAGGAGGTCATCGGCGCCTTCGACGGCACCGGCACCGTCGGCGACCTGCGCGCCCTCGCCGCTCTGCGCCGCGCCGAACGCGAGCGCTGGACGGCCCGCCCGCAGCGCCCGGCCCTGTTCGGCACCCCGGCCGGCCTGCCGCTGGCCCGCGCGCTGGAGCGGGCGGTGCCCGTGGCCGCGGGCGGCGGCGCGGACGGGCAGGTGCTGCGCGGCATCGGCTCCAGCGCCGGGGTGGTGCGCGGACGGGCGAAGGTGATCCTCGACCCCGGCACCGATCCCGACCTCGCCGACGGGCGGATCCTGGTCGCCCGGGAGACCGACCCGGGCTGGCTGTTCCTGATGATGTCCGCCACCGGCATGGTCGTCGAACGCGGCACCCTGCTCTCCCACACCGCGATCACCGGCCGGCTGCTCGGCGTGCCGACCGTGGTCGCCGTCCCCGCGGCCACCACCGCGATCCCCGACGGCGCCTGGATCGAACTCGACGGCACTGCCGGGACCGTGCGCCTGCTGTCGCCCGGCGAACAGCCGCCCGCCGAACAGCCGGCCGCCGCCACCGCCGCTGAGCCCACCACGACACCTGAGAAGACCGAGAGGCCATGAGCGACCCCGTCCGCTTCCCCTTCCCCGCCGCGGGCGACGTCCGCCCGCCCGACGCCTACCGCGACGTCCTGCACGCCGGCGTCCCGCACCCCGTGGAACTGTCCAGCGGCCGCCCGGCCCTGCTGGTCACCCGGTACGAGGACGTCACCGCGGTGCTCGGCGACGACCGGTTCAGCCGCGCCCGCTACACCGAGCTCGCCCGCCCGCTGTTCGCCCGCGCCACCGACTCGGTCCTGCTGGCCACCGCCGACGCCCCCGACCACACCCGGCGGCGGCGCGCGATCCTGCCCGCCTTCACCGCCCGCCAGGTCCGCCGGCTGCGCCCGCGCCTGGCGGCCCTCGCCGAACAGCTCCTCGACGACCTCACCGCCGGCGCCGAGCACGGCCGGGCGGACCTGGTCGGCGGCTACACCGTGCCGTTCCCGATGCGGGTGATCTGCGAGCTGCTCGGCATCCCCGTGACCGACTCCGCGATGCTGCGCCGCGAGGTCGACATCCTGATGTCCACCTCCGGCCACAGCCGCGAGGACGTCGCCGCCGCGCAGGGCCGGGTCGACGAGTACTTCGCCGCGCTGGTCGCCGCCAAGCGGCAGGCCGCCGACCGGGGCGAACCGGCGGACGACCTGCTGACCGTCCTCGCGACCCGGCCCGAGGACGACCCGGAGCGCAGCCTGTCCACCCGGGAGGTCGTCGCCCTCGGCTCGGGCATGCTGATGGCCGGCTACGAGACCACCGGCAACTCCTTCGCCATGTGCGTCCTCCTGCTGCTGCGCCACCCCGGCCTCGCCGACGAGCTGCGCGCGCACCCGGCGCGCATTCCCGCCGCCGTGGAGGAGATGCTGCGCTTCACCTCCCTCAACAACACCGGCGGCGCCCCGCACCTGGTCACCGAGGACACCGTGCTCGGCGGCTGCCCGGTCGCGGCCGGACGGATCGTCGTCCCGCTCACCGACGCCGCCAACCGCGACCCGGCCGTCTTCGCCGACCCCGACACCTTCGACCCCGGCCGCCCGGACACCGCCGCCCACCTGGCCTTCGGGTACGGCCGCCACCTGTGCCTGGGCGCCGAACTCGCCCGCGCCGAACTGCAGATCGGCGTGGAGGCGCTGCTGCGCCGCTTCGAGGTGCTGGAACTCGCCGTCGCCGAGGAGGAGTTGTCGTGGCGGCGGACGATGTTCGTGAACGGCCTGTGGCAGCTGCCGGTGCGCTGGGCGCTGTCCGCGAAGCGACCGGCGTGACCACCGTCCCCCGACCGCGTCCCGGCTCCCGGCCTGGTCCGAGGTCCCGTCCCGGACCGGTGGCGCGACTGGGCGC
The DNA here is from genome assembly GCF_040683335.1 of Kitasatospora sp. NPDC093806. Lineage (NCBI taxonomy): Bacteria > Bacillati > Actinomycetota > Actinomycetes > Kitasatosporales > Streptomycetaceae > Kitasatospora > Kitasatospora sp. NPDC093806. The sequence continues at coordinate 15,327 of NZ_JBFBDO010000015.1, read as the reverse complement.
GTTCGTCCGGGGCAGCTACCCGCTGCCCCTGTCGCCGGTCTTCGCCGCCGCGTGGGCGACGGGCGCGACCGGCCTGTTCGCCGCCGCCGACCCCCGGGTCCAGCACTGGCGCCCCGGCTGGGGGACGCTGGTGGCGGTGCTGACCGTCGTCGTCGACCTGCTGCTGCTGCGGATCGCCGACGACCTGCGCGACCTGCCCTACGACCGGCGCCACCACCCCACCCGTCCGCTGGCGAGCGGCGCCGTCACGCCCCGCGACCTGACCGTCCTCGCCACCGTCGGCGCCCTGGCGGTGCTGGCGCTGAACGCCGGCGACCGCCCCGCCCAACTCCTGCTCGCCGCCCAACTCGCCTACACCGCGGCCCTGGTGGGATCCGAGCTGGGCCTGGGGTGGCCGCGCGGCGACGCGGTGGTGACCGGGGTGCTGCTCAGCAGCCCGGTGCAGGTCCTGCTCAACCTCTACCTGTACGCGCGCTTCCTCGCCGACACCGGCCTGTCGCCCGACCGGCACGCCTTGGCCGTCCTGGCGGCCGTGACGCTCGCGGCCACCCACCACGAGCTGGCCCGCAAGCTGGTCCGGGCGCCTGGTCCGCATGAGCGCAGCTACGTCCGGGTCTTCGGCCTGTCCGCCACCACGGCCGCGACCTGCGGTTTCGCCGTCGCGAACGGGGCGGTGGCGCTGGCGGCGCTGAGTCCGTGGGAGGGCGGGGCGCGGGCCTGGGGGTGGTCGGCGCTGCTGCCGCTGCTCCTGGTCGCCGCCGCCGGCCGGACCTTCGTGCGCACCGCGGCCCCGCGCTGGCCGGCGTACGCGACGGTCGGCTACCTGCCGGCCGTCTTCCTCTGCTACCTGCTGATCGGCGTGGCGGTCACCTCGTGAGGACGGCCAACCTGTTCATCGCCGGCCTGGTGAGCCCGGCCTGGTGACCCCCGGCCCGGTGCCCCCGGGGTCCTGCCTCTTCGGGCAGGACCCCGGGGGAAACCAGATTGGTCCAGACCAAAATCGATCGCACTGTGATAGAACCTCAACTCTGTTCCGCACGTGGTCCCGTGGTACGCGACCCCCGGGTGCGGAAGGTGCCGAGGGGAGCGGTGGATGGGACGGGCGGGAGTCGGGCGTCGGCTCGCGCGGCACGGGCTGGTCCCGGCCGCCGTCGCCGTGAGCATCCTGGTGGCCACGGCGGTGCTGTCCGTCGTGGCCGGACTGGCCCAGTCCGCCGCCACCGCCGGAGTCCGCCAACGGCTCGCCGCCGACGCCGGCCGCTCGGTCGAGGTCACCGCGCGCTGGACGGCCCAGGGCCTGCCCGCGGCCGACCGGGCGGTGCACGCGGCACTGGTCCGCACCATGGCCGGCACCCCGTTCCGCACCGAGACCGCACTGCGCGCCACCGGCGCCGTGGACCTGCCGCTGCCACCCGCCGGCCGCCGTCGGCCCGCCGAAACCGTCCTCCCCGCCCTCCCGGTCGCCCTCCCGGACCCCGGCCGCTACGCCCGCCTGCGCAGCGGCAGCTGGCCGACCACCGCCGCCCCCGCCTCCGCGAGCGCTCCCGCCGCCGACGGCGGGCTGCGGGTGGCCCTCGCCGAGGACGCCGCCGACCGGCTCGGCCTGGACAGCGGCGCCACCGCCCTGGTCCGCGACCCCGTCACCGGCGGCCCGCTCAAGCTCACCGTGACCGGCGTCTACCGGCCCGACCCGGCCGCCGCCGCGCTCTGGTCCGGCCTCGCCGGCGCGGACGGCGCGGGCCGCGCCCCGCTGCTGGTCGACGGCGCCCAGCTGACCGCGCTGCCCGCGTTCGCCACCCGCACCCTGGCCCAGTGGCTGGCGCTCCCCGACACCGACGGGCTGGCCCTGCCCGAACTGGCCGCGCTGCGCGACCGGGTCGCCACCTTCGCCGGCGCGGACACCGCCCGCTCGGTCTACCGCGGCGCCACCCCGGCGCTGGCCGACACCGAGGCCCGCAGCACCCTGCCCGCCGCCGTCGACGCCCAGGCGCTGCCGGCCCTCACCGCGCGCGCCGGAATCGCCGTGCCGCTCGCCCTGCTCGCCGTCCTCGCCTCGACGGTGCTGGTCCTGACGGCCCGCCGGCTGGCCGAGGCGGTCGCCGGCGAACAGGAGCTCCAGCGCTCCCGGGGCGCCGGCCCACCCTGGCTGCTCGCGGTCGCGGCCGGCGAGTGGGCGGTGGTCGCGCTGCCGGCGGCGCTCTGCGGACTGCTCCTGGCCGAGCCGCTGCTCGCGGCCGTGCTGCGCGGCGCCGGCGTGCCCGGCCTGGTCGCGGCCGACGCCGGCCGGGCCGCCTGGTGGACGCCCTGGTGGACCGCGGCCTTCGCGCTCGCCGTGCACGGCGCGGCCCTGCTGCTGCCGCTCGCCCGTCAGGCGCTGGACCCGGGCGCCGGGCGGACGGCGGGCGGGCGCCACCCGCGCCGGCTGGGACTCCAGCGGGCCGGCGCCGATCTCGGGCTGCTCGCCGTGGCGGTCCTCGGCTTCCTCCAACTGCGCCACTACCGAGGCGTGGTGGTGACGGACACCGCCGTCGGGTTCGACTCCCGGGTCGACCCGGTGCTGGTGCTCGCCCCGGTGGCCATGGCGGTGGCCGGCGCGGTCCTGCTGCTGCGGGTGCTGCCGGCGGCCGGGCGGCTGCTGGAACGGGCGGCCGGCCGGGCCCGCGGACTCGTCCTGCCGCTGGGCGCCTGGCGGCTCAGCCGTGACGCCGGCCGCCAGGCGGTTCCCGTCCTGGTGACGCTGCTGGCGGTGGCCTGCGCGAGCCTGGCCGCCGGGGTGCTGGCCGCGCTGCCGGCCGGCGACCGCGACCGGGCGGTCTTCACCGTCGGCGCCGACCTGCGGCTGTCCGGGGTCACCGGCCCGGCGGCGCAGCGGCACGCCGTGCTGGCCGCCCTGCCGGGCGTCACGGGGCTCACCCCGGTGGCCGAGCAGTCGGCGTTCGTCGGCAGCACGGTGGTGCAGACGGTCGCCGTCGACACCGCGGCCGCCGCGGCGTCCGGACGGCTGCCCGCGCTGCGCGCCGACCTGGCCGACCGCCCGGCCTCGGAACTCCTGGCCCCGCTCACCGCCGTGCCCGCCCAGGGACTGCCGGTTCCGGGCGAGCCGACCGCGCTGGAACTGACCGTCCAGGCCACCACCGACCGACCGGTCCCGGACCCCGGTACGAGCCTGCTGCTCTGGATCCAGGGCGCCGACGGGCTGACCGACCGGCTGACGGTCCCGCTGCCCGCCGACGGCCGCCCGCACCCGCTGACCGTGGACCTGACGGCCGGCGGCCGGCGCGCCCACCCGCTGACGGTCAGCCGGCTCGGCGTCCACTTCCCCGCCGAACTGACCCGGCGCACCACGCTCGACCTGCGGGTGACGCGGATCGCGGCGGTCACCGGCGACCGCCGGACCGACCTCGTACTCCCGCCCGGGCAGTCCTGGTTCCGCTCCGGCACGGCTTTCGGCAAGCCCGCCGCGCTCGGCTGCCCCGGCACCGAACCGGCCCCGGGAGCGCTGCCCGCCCCGCCGATCGACCGGACACCCGAGGACGACCAGGCCGCGGCCTGCACCTGGCAGGGCGGCGGCCCCGACCTGCTGGGCGCCGTTCTGCGCTCCCAGCAGCCGTCGGCCGTCCCGGACCCGGGCGGCCAGGACGCGGTCTTCGCGGCGCTGCCCGGCAGCGGTACCGGCACCGGCCGCGAGGTCCCCGCACTCCCGGCCGTGCCCGCGCTCGCCGACCGCGCGCTGCTCGACGCGCTGAACGCCAAGGTCGGCGACACCCTCCGGCTCGACTGGGAACACGGCCGGAAAACCGCCCAGCAGGTCCGGATCACCGGCGTGATCGACGCACTGCCCGGCTACCTCCCGAACCAGCCGCACCTGCTGCTGGACCTGCGCGCGCTCGCCGCCGGCCGGGCCCTCACCGGAGCGGCACCACCCACCGAGACCCACTGGTGGCTGGCCAGCGACGACCCGGCGGCCACCTGGGCCGCCGTCGACGGCCACGGCGGGTTCGGCCGGGCGCAGAGCGCCGAACGGGTCGCCGCCACCCTGGCCGACGACCCCTTCCGGGCCGGACTCCGCTGCGCCTGGCTGCTGGTGCTGGCCGCCGCGCCGCTGTTCGCGGTCACCGCCCTGACCCTGCACACCGTCGGCGCGGTCCGGGCCCGCCGCCGCGAGTTCGCGGTGCTGCGCGCACTGGGCGTACGGCGCGGCGAACTGACGGCACTGCTGCGCGCCGAACAGGTGGCGGTGACGGCCCTGCCGACCCTGCTCGGCGGCCTGCTGGGCCTGCTGCTGACGGTCCTGCTGCTGCCACTCACCGTGCTGGACGACACCGCGGGCCCGCTCTTCCCGGCCCTGGCCGCCGCCCCGGGACGGCCCGCCGCCGTCCTCACGGTGCTCCTCAGCGGCCTGGCCCTGGCCGTCGCCCTGCTGCTCCTCACCCGCCTCCTGGCCCGGGTCGACCTGGTCCGAGCCCTCCGCGCAGGGGAAGCCGGATGACCCATCCCGCCCCTGCTCCGCCTGCCACCCCCGCCGCGCCGGAGGGCTCGCCTCGACCCGCGCTCATGGCCACCCCCGACACCCCAGCTGCGGCAGGACGTTCCGACGGGGGGAGCCCCACATGCTGACGTTGCGCCTGATCCGGCGTGAGGCGCGGATCGCCTGGCCGGTGGCGGTCGTGCTCGCGCTGCTCGCCGTGCTGCTGACGGCGATCCCGCTGAGCTGGCCGCCGCGGTTCGACCGGCTGGCGGCCGGTTCGCTCGCGGACCGGGTGGCCCGGGCCCAGCAGTCCGGGCCGCTGGTCGCCGCCGGCGCCGCCACCGTCGCGCTGTCGGACTCCCTGCCGACGGCGGGCGATGCCACGCTCGACGAGCAGCTGGACCGGATCGGCGACGGACTGCGCCGCGCCGCCACCCCGCCGCTGGCCGCCGTGCTCGGCAAGCCGCAGGGCCGCGTCACCACCCAGGCCGCGGCGGCGGTGGGCGCGGACCTGCCCACCCCGTACGGCCGGCCCCCTCGGTTCAGCCTCGCCTACGCCCAGCCGGAGGCACCGCCGGAGACCCAGCCGGACGCCCAGGGCGCCGGCCCGGTCGAGTACGTCCAGGGCCGCGCCCCGCACCAGCCCCCGCCCGCCCCGGCGTCCCCGTCCGCCCCGTTCGCCCCGCCGGTCCCGATCGAGGTCGCGGTCTCCGAGGCGACCCGCGACCGGCTCGGCCTCACCGTCGGCCGGCAGTTCGACCTGCAGAGCGTCGGCCCGTCCACCCCGGTGGTCCTGGTCGGGGTCTTCCGCACCGGCCGGGGCGGCGGCCGGCTCTGGCAGCAGTTCCCGCTGCTGGCCGAACCCTTGACCGTGCAGGTCGAGACCGGCCAGGAGCTGAACGGCCAGCTCCTCACCAGCGCCGGCGGGATCGAGCAGAGCGCCGCGCACAGCACCGTGCCGCTCCAGGCGGCCTGGGACCTGCCGGTGGCCACCGACCGTGCCGGACCGGCCGCCACCCCCGCCGGGACCGCCGGGCTCCGCGCCGCCCTGGCCGGGTGGCGCGCCGCCAAGACGGCCGAGCTGTGCGGCAACCAGATCTGTCTCCTGGCCGGCCACCTCGTCCCCTCGGCGACCGTCTCCGAGCGGCTCACCCCGGAGTTGGAGGCCTTCGCCGACCAGCGCGCGCGGGTCGAACAGCTGCACGGCTTCGCGCTGGTCGGACTGCTCGCCGTGGTGGTGGCCACCGCCGTCGCGGCCGCGCGGTTGGGGGTGCGCCGTCGGGCCGGGGCGTTCGCGCTGCAACTCTCCCGCGGGGCGGGCCCGGCCGGGATCGCGGGCCGCCTGCTGGCCGAGGCCGGGGTGGCGGTCGGCGCCGGGGTCGCGGTGGGCTGGGTGATCGGCCGCGCGCTGGCGCCGCCGGGCACGGCCCCGGGCTCGGCGGTGCCGGTGCTGGTCGCCGCGCTGTCGGTCTGGTGCGCGCCCGCGGTGGTGCTGCTGGCCTCGGCGGGACGGGTCCGCCCGGTGCCGCGCCGGCGCCGGCTGGTGCTGGAGGCCCTGGTGGTGCTGCTGGCCGGGGCCGGGCTGGTCGCGCTGCGGGCCCGCGGCAGCTTCACCGGGTCCGGCCTCGACCTGCAACTCGCCCTGACGCCGGTGCTCCTGGCGCTGGTCATGGTGCTGGCCCTGATCCGGCTGCTGCCCCCGGCGCTGGCCCGGGTCACCCGCTGGGCGCGCGGCTCGCGCGGGCTGGTCCCGCTGGTGGCGCTGGCCCGGGCCGGTGCGCACAGCGGCGCGGCCGCCCTGGCCCTGCTGGTGCTGGTCCTGGCCACGGGCTACGGGGTCTTCGGCGGGATGGTCGCCCGCACCGTGGCGGACGGCGGGGCGCAGGCCGCCGACTGGCGCACCGGCGGAGCACCGGTCGCACTGGTCGGCCCGCGCGACCGGCTGCCCGAGGACCTCTCGCACCTCGGCACCACGGGCCACCAGGTCCGGATCACCGGTGCGAGCGGTGACCTCACCTCGCAGGACGACGGCACGGCCTTCCCGGGCGCCCGGCTGGTCGGACTGGACGCCGCCGCCCTGGGCGCGGCCGAGCCGTCCTCCCCGCTGGCCCGCGCCCTGCTGGCCGCCGACGGGGCGGACGCGCCGGTCGGGCAGTCCGGTCCGGACGGCGGCGTGCCGGTGCTCAGCGCGCTGGCCGATCCCGACCTCGCGGCCCGCTTCCCCGACGGCGTCTTCGAGCTGGCCGCGCTGGGCATGAGCCGCTCCCTGGTCCACGTGGTGGGCGCGCTCCCCGCCGAGGCGCTGCGCGACCCGGCGCTCGGACCGGTCCTCGGCAGCGGGCCCCGGCCCGGCGCGCTGCTGCTGTTCACCGGCCCGTCCGCGCAGCGGCTGCCCGCGCAGAACGGCCGGCCGTCCGCCGTCCTGCTGCACCCGGCCGCCGGCGGACCGCCGCTGGACGTGGCCGCCCTGCGGACGGCCGCCACGCAGTTCGCCCCCGCGGGCGGAGCCGGGGCGCGGGTCGAACTCCGCGAGCACGCCGAGGAGTCGGCGGCCCTGCGGACGGACGGGCTGGTCCGCTCGGTCCGGCTGGCCTTCCGGCTCACCACCGGGCTCGGCCTGCTGCTGGCACTCGGCGCGGTCGCCCTGGACCTGCTGCTCACCGCCACCGAACGCGCCCGGACCACGTCCTACCTGCGCACCCTCGGGATCGGCGGCCGCGCGGTGCTCGGGCTGCAACTGCTCCAACTGCTGCCGCTGCTGCTGGCGGCGGCACTCGGCGGCACCGCGCTCGGCCTGCTGCTGCCCGGCGCGCTCGGCCCCGGCCTGCGGCTCGGGGCACTCACCGGCGGGCCGTTCGAGCCCGACCCGCGCATCGACTGGACGACGACCGCGGCGCTCGGCGGCGCGGTGGCCGTGCTGGTGCTCGCGGCCGCCGCACTGGAGGCGGCGATCGGCCGCCGCCGTGGACTGGGCGCCGTGCTCCGACTGGGGGAGGCCCTATGACCATCCGACCGACCGCTGATCCGACGTCCCGATCGTCCGACCCGACCTCCCGGACGTCCGACCAGCCCATGGTGGCCTGCGAGAGCCTGGTGCGGATCTACCGCACCGGCCCGACCGCCCGCGGCGGGGTCGAGGTGCAGGCCCTGCAGGGGCTCGACCTGACGGTGCGGGAGGGCGAGCTGCTGGCCCTGGTCGGCGCCTCCGGTTCCGGCAAGTCGACGCTGCTCGGCATCCTCGCGGGACTGGACACCCCGAGCGCCGGGAGCGTCCGGGTGGCCGGCACCGACCTGGGCGCGCTGAAGCGGCGCGAGCGGACCGCCTACCGGCGCCGGACCGTCGGGGTGATCCAGCAGCAGACCGCCCGCAACCTGCTGCCCTACCTGACGGCCCGCGAGAACGTGCAGCTGCCGATGGGCTACGCCGGGGTGCCGCGCCGTCGGCGCGCCGCGCGGGCGCTGGAACTGCTCGACCTGATGGGCATCGCGGCGGCCGCCGACCGCACCCCGGCCGCGCTCTCCGGCGGCGAACAGCAGCGGGTGGCGATCGCCGTCGCCCTCGCCAACCGACCGCGGCTGCTGCTCGCCGACGAGCCCACCGGCGAGCTGGACACCGCCACCTCGGAGGAGGTCTTCGGCGCCCTTCGCATCGCCAACAGCGAACTGGGCACCACGGTGCTGATCGTCACCCACGACGCCCTGGTGGCCGACCAGGTCCGCCGCACCGTGCGGATCCGCGACGGGCGCACCTCCACCGAGGTGCTGCGCGACCCGGCGACGGCCCGCGCGGACGGCACGCCCGCCGCCGAGGAGTTCACCGTGCTGGACCGGGTCGGCCGGCTCCAACTGCCGCGCGAGTTCACCGAGTCGCTGGGGCTGGCGCACCGGGTTCGGCTGGTCCTGGAGCACGACCACATCACGGTCTGGCCCGACCGCGACCGCCCGGCGGCTGGCGCCGGGGCGGACGCCGCTGCGGGGGAGGGCGGGAGCTGAGACGTTGACCGGCCGGCCCCGCTTCCTCAGCCCGCCACGCGCTCGCGCTCGTGCTCGGCCGCCTCGTCCGCGCTGTAGGAGGAGGTGAACGTGAACGCGCGCGGAGAGGGCCCGTGCGCCCGCAGCTCCGCCAGCCGCTCCATGGCCTCGCCGACGTCCGGCCGGTGGCCGGCGGGCACCCACCAGAGCACCAGGTGCGCCTCGACGTGCCGCTGGAACCACTCGCGCCGCCGCCGCATCACGTCCAGGTGGCCGCTGCGGTAGGAGAAGTCCCACAGGGCCTCCTGGTTCTCCCACACCGACAGGTTGACGATGACGTGCTCGCCCGCCGGGCGCAGGCCGGTGGCGTCGGCCGCCCCCTCCTCGACGAGCCGCCAGACGAAGCCGGGCGCGGCGTCGGCGGCGGCGTTGACCGGGTCGAGCAGTTCGACGAAGGGCGCGATGCGCGGGTCGTCCATGGGGTGACGGAGCGTGGCGACATTGAGCTGGGCGAGGTGGGCGGCAGGCAGGGAGGAGGTCATGCCCCATCCCAGCACGGCGCCGCTTTCTATGTCAATGATCATTGTTTTTAGAAGCCTCGACCACCACGCAGCACTCGCCCGGCCGGGCGTCCATCCGCGCCCGGACCGGGCCGTCCGTGCCGAGCAGCCCCTCCAGCAGGGCGAGGTTCATGCCGCAGACGAGCGGCGGGAAGCGTTCGGCGACCGCGTGGAAGGGGCAGTTGCGCATCCGCAGGACCGGCCCGGCCGACTGCTCCGCCTCCCCGTCCTCGACGTGCTCCCCGTCCTCGAGGTGCTCCCCGTCCTCGAGGTGCGGCTCGTAGCCGCGTGCGGCCAGCGCCTCCATCGCCTCGGCCAGTCCGCCGCAGGGCGCCGCCGATCCGCGCAGGGCCTCGCCCCGGCGCCGCGCGGCCGCGCAGAGCCCGGCGTCCAGTCCGGCCTGCTCGGCCGCCTCGGCGAGCAGCTCGGCGGCGGTGCGGTAGTCGCGGGCGGGCAGCGACACCGACCGCTCGGCCCGCGCCCGGGTGTACACCTTGGCGGGGCGGCCCGCCCCGGGGCCCGAGCGGCCGGTCAGCCGGCGGCTGCCGGTCTCCAGCAGTCCGGCCTCGGCCAGCTTGTCCAGGTGGTGCGCGGCGAGCGTGCGCGCCACCCCGGTCGCCTCGGCGGCCTCGTTGCGGCCGACCTCGCGGCCCTGCGCCGCCACGTACTCGTACAGGCGGCGGCGCACCGGATCCTGCAATGCCGCGATCGCGTCGATGTCGTTCACCCGGCCATTCTAGGAACAACGCGGGTTGGAGATAGAAGTTCCGCCGGGCGCTCGGGAGCCTGGGAGCCCGGGAGCTCAGAACCCCAGGAGCCCGTCAGACGTAGTGCCCGCCGGTGACCTCCGGCAGCGGGTCCGCCACCGGCTCCAGGAGCTGCGGGCCGTCGTTGCGGACGCTGTTGACCGTGGTGGCCACCGGCCGCACCAGCAGCTCCCCGGCCGGGGCGTGCAGCAGGTCGCGGACCTCGCCGGGGTCGGTGACGGTGGGGTCGAGCCAGGCGTCCAGCGCGTCGGGAGAGAGGGTGACCGGCATCCGGTCGTGGATCCGGCCGGCCGCGTCGGTGGCCTCGGTGGTCAGGACGGTGCAGGTGACCAGCCACGCGGCCGGGTCATCGTCCTCGGCCACCGTGCGGTCGCGCCAGAACTCGTACAGCCCCGCCATCAGCAGCAGTCCGCCGTCGGGCCGGTGGAGGTAGTAGGGCTGCTTGTACGCCTTGCGGCCCTCGCCGGCGGGCACCGGGCGCCACTCGTAGTAGCCGTCGGAGGGCACCACGCACCGCCGTTCCTTGAACGCCTTGCGGAACGCGGGCTTCTCGTGCGCCGTCTCCACCCTCGCGTTGATCATCCGCGCCCCGGAGCCCGGATCCTTCGACCAGGACGGCACCAGGCCCCAGCGCAGCGACCGCAGCTGCCGGACGATCTCCCCGGTCTCGTGGTCGACCCGCTCCAGCACGCTGGGCACCGGGTCGGTCGGTGCCACGTTCCACGACGGCGCGAGGGCCTCGGCGGACGGCCACACCGAGGCGCGCAGCAGCTCGGCCAGGTCGGGCGGGGTGGTGGTGGAGACGAATCGACCGCACATGGGCCCCATCCTGCCGCCCCGCGGCCCCGGCCGTCCCACGAACCGCGGACCTCCCCACCATCACCGGCAGCCTTCGTCCCCTCCCCGCTCCGCCCCATCGCGCACCCCGCCACGGGTGGGCGAACACTGGAGGTACGGATCCGCCGGACGCGCCGCGGCGGACCTCGGCCCGCCCGGAATGCGGCGCACCGCCCCGCGAAGGAGTTCCCGTGAACGCCTCGGTGGATCCCCCCGTCCCCGGCGGCCCGCGGTCGGCGCCGGGCGACGGGCGCTACGGGACGGACCTCTTCGCCCCGGACCGGACGGGGGAGGGGGAGCGCATCGACCACGGCGCGCTGGCCTACGACGCGGTGACCCGTTCCCGCCTGGCCGCCCTGGGCGTCGGTCCCGGGTGGCGCTGCCTCGACGTCGGCGCCGGCACCGGAACGATCAGCCGCTGGCTGGCCGACGAGGCCCACGTCGACGAGGTCCTCGCCCTCGACCGCGACCCGCGCTTCGTCCCCGTCCACCCGGGGGACCGGGTGCGCACAATGGCCGCCGACATCACCGATCCGACGCTCGCACCGGGCCGGTTCGACCTGGTCCACTGCCGCTTCGTCCTCATGCACCTGCCCCGGCACGCCGAGGTGCTGGCCCGGCTGGCCGACTGGGTGGCGCCCGGGGGCCGGCTGGTCGTCGGCGACGCCGTGGACCTGACCACGGCGGACTCGTCGAACCGGGCCTACCGGCGGACCATGGCGGCCATGTGGCAGGTGCTGCGCGCGCGGATCGGCACCGACATCAACTGGGTGACCCGCTATCCGCAGCTGTTGCGGGACCTGGGACTGCGCGAGGTCGGCGCGGAGATCGTGGTGCCGCCGCTGACCCCCGACGCGGCCGTCACCGCCTTCTGGCGGACCACCTGGCAGAGCATGCGCGACGCCCTGGAAGCCGGTACCGCCCCGGAGGCCGGCACCGCCCTGGACGCCGATACGGTCCTGGCGCCGGGTGAACTCGACGAGGCCCTGGACTACCTGTCGTCGCCCACCCTCGCCGAGCTCCCGCCCGGCATGATCACCGCCTGGGGTCGCCGTCCCCCCGCCTGAGCCGCTTCCCGCACCGCCCCGTTGTCGGACCCCGATCCTAGGGTGCTCGCATGATCGAGTCCCTGGACCTCACCCGCGCCCTCGCCGCCCTGCCCGTCCCGCTCCCGCCCGGGCGCCCGGTCACCGGAGAGGAAGGGGAAGGCCGCCGGCCGCTGCTGTGGATCAGCGACGCCCCCGCCCCCGACGGGCTGTGGGAGCGGCTCCACCGCGCCCACCCGGAGACCGGACTCTGGCCGCTGCTGCTCGCCCCGCTGGACGGCGGCCCCGACTTCCGCCCCTGGCTGTCCGGCGAGCTCTACCCGGACCAGGCCTCCGACCTCTCCCACCACGACCCGGCCGTCCTGCTGCGCGACTGGTGGGACTCCATCACCCCCGACCCCGAGGAGGACGACGCCGACCTGGTCGACGCGCTCGCCCCGTACGTGCGGACCTGGCCCGGTCTCGCCCCCGCCGCCGCCGTCCCCGACGGTGCCGCCGACCGCGAAGCCCGCGGGCTCGCCGGGTTCCTGCAGCCGGGCCGGAACGTCCGGCTCGGTCTGGTGCGGGCCGACAGCGGCGCCGAGGCGCTGGTGGCGTGCGGCTGGAGCGGCCCGGTCAACCACGAGAACGACATCGCGAAGATCGCCGCCGTGCTCGCCGGCTGGGAGCGCCGCTTCGGCGCCCGGGTCGTCGAAGTGGGCTTCGACACCCTCCAGTTGAGCGTCGCCGTGCCGCCCGCCACACTCGCCGAGGCGCTCCCGGTGGCGGCCGAGCACACCGCCCTCTGCTCGGACCTGGTGTTCCAGGGCACCGGCACCCTCACCGCCTATGCCGAGCAGCTGGTCGGCTCCCACCTCTGGCACTTCTGGTGGGACTGACCCGTCAGCCCCACCGTCGTCCCCCCGCCAGCGGTTCGTGCCCGTTCGGACAGCCGGCCCCGGTGCCGCCGTGCAGGGTGCCCGCGCCGAGCGTCCTGGCGGTGGGACGGGAAGGGCCCCCGCAGTCGCCGGGCCGACGGCGCGACCTGCGCCCGTGAAACCTCCGCCGCCCCGCCCTCCACCCTCACCCCCTCACCCCGCGACGACCCACCGCCCAGCCGGAGGCCGGCGCCGGCGGAGCCGAAGGTAAGTCAGTTGCCCCGGCCGACTAGGGTGACCCGCCGGTGGCCGGGCACGGGGCCGGGCCACGGAGCGGAACGAACGAAACGGGGGAGCCGATGAGGCTACGTCGAAGGCTCGCCGTCGTCCTGATGGCGGCGTCGAGCGTGATCGGTGGCGGGACCGTCGGGATACCGGCGGCAGCGGCAGCGGCAGTGGGAGCGCCGGCGGCAGCACAGCAACCGGTACCCGCCGCGTCCACCGCCCGCCCGGTGGACCCGAGCGCGAGCCCGCAGGCGCAGACGGTGCTGGACTGGCTCACCCACCTGCCCGACCGGGGCCTGCGGAACAAGGTGGCCTCCGGGTTCTTCGCCGGCTACAGCGGCAGCGCCGCTGTCGAGTCCGGCAAGGACTTCGCCACCCAGTACCGGGACGTCGCCGAACTGGCGGACCGGACCGGCCAGTTCCCGGCCGTACTGGCCTGCGACTACGCGAGTGCGTGGAACGCCGACCACGCGCCCACCGCGATCAACTCGGACTGCGACGCCGAGCTGATCGAGCACGCCGGTCGCGGCGGACTGGTCTCGGTCAGCGTCCACCTGCCGAACCCGGTCGCGGGAGCGGCCTGGCGGACCCCGCTGCCGCAGTCGACCTTCCGTCAGCTCTCCGACCCCGCGACCGCGCCGGGCCAGGCCTGGCGGGCCGAGCTCGACGACGTCGCCGCCGGGCTGCGGCGGCTGTCCGACGCCGGAGTGCCCGTGCTGTTCCGGCCGTTCCACGAGATGAACGGCGACTGGTTCTGGTGGGGCAATCAGGACCCGGCGGACTTCTCCTCGCTGTGGCAGCGGACCTACGACTACCTGACCACCGCCAAGGGCCTGCACAACCTGCTCTGGACGTACGCGCCGAACTGCGGAACCGCCGACCCCACCGCGTACTGGGTCGGCCGGGCGTACGCCGACGTGGTCGGGCTGGACTGCTACACGGCCGACCCGTCGACGATCACCGGCTACGAGAAGCTGGTCGAGCTGGGCAAGCCGTTCGCCTTCACCGAGATCGGCCCGGGCTCGGGGGCCGGCGGCACCTTCGACTACGAGCGGTGGGTGAAGGCGCTGCACGAGCGCTTCCCCCACACCTCCTACTTCCTGGCCTGGAACAGCGAGTGGAGCCCGGCCCGCAACGTCAACGGCGCCAAGCTGATGAACGACCCGTGGACGGTCAACCGCGGCCGGGTCGACCTCACGGCCACTCCCGCCGACAACCCGCCGGTGGTGTACCAGGACTTCGAGAGCGGTACCCAGGGCTGGAGCGGCTGGCGCCTCGCCGCCGGACCGTGGCAGGTCACCGAGTGGTCCGCCCGCGGCAGCGGCTCGCTCAAGGCCGACGTGGACCTCGCCGCCGGCCCCGCGTACCTCAACAAGGTCGGCCCGCTCGACCTCTCGGGGGACACCGTGCTCAGCGTCGACGCCCGCACCGCGGAGTGGGGCAACCAGGCGGGCGGCACCCGCGCCAAGCTGTACGTCCGCACCGGGACCGGTGACGCCGGGAGCTGGACCTGGACCGACTCGGGCGCGGTCGCCGTCGACACCAAGGCCACCCGGCTCACCGTCGACCTGACCAAGGTCCCCGACCGGGCCCACGTCCGGGAGATCGGGGTCGAGTTCGCCCCCGCGGCCGGGGCGAACGGCCGCTCCGCGGTCTACCTGGACGACGTCCGGCGCGGCGGTCTGCTCGCCGGTTTCGAGAACGGCACCGAGGGCTGGACCGGCCAGGGCATGGCGGCGGGGCCCTGGGCGGTCGCCGACGAGGGCTCGGCCGAGCGCCGCACGGCGCTGAAGGCCGACGTCGAGCCCGAGCGGGGGCCGGTCCAGCTGCGCCGGACCGCCCCGGCGGACCTGACCGGCGCCACCGTGCTCACCGTCGCCGCGGGCACCGCGCCCTGGGGCAACCAGGGGAGCGGCACCACCGCCAGGCTCTACGTCCGCACCGGCACCGGCGACTCGGCCGGCTGGACCCGGACCGAGAGCGCGCCCGTCACCGTCGGCCCGGACGGCCGGGTCCTCCGCCTCGACCTCACCACCGTCCCGGACCTCGCCCACGTCCGCGAGATCGGCGTGGTCCTCACCCCCGCCCCCGGCACGACCGGTCGCACGGCGGTCTACCTGGACGCCCTGACCCGTTGGAGCTGACCCACCCGACTCGCCCCCGCAGCCGGCGCCGGCCGCCCTGGAACGTCCCGTCAGGCCGTTCCAGGGCGGGACGAATCCGCAGGTCAGAGGGGGTGGAATCGTTCCAGCGTGCCAGATCGGCGGGAAGGGCTGGCGGGTGGGACGGACGGCGGGTCAGAGTGCGGTCCAGCGGGGCGCCGACGGTGGCGCCGACCGCACTCCCATCCGACCTGCGCTCTTACGGGGATCCCTCATGTCCATTCGCCGTGCCCTTTTCGTTCCGGCCGCGCTCGCCGGCGCCGTCCTCGTCCTGACCGCTTGCGGGACCGACGACGTGACCGCCGCGCCGAAGCCGAAGCCGACGACGTCCACCTCGGCCGCCGCTCCCGCCCCTGCCGCCGGCGACCCCGCC
>NZ_JBFBDO010000014.1:0-108685 GCF_040683335.1 Kitasatospora sp. NPDC093806 | reverse complement strand
TGCAGGGGGGACCCTGTGGGAGAGTAGGACGCCGCCGAACAATCATTCACAAAGAACCCCCATCCGGGATCCGGATGGGGGTTCTTTGCATTTCCCGTTGACGTATCGTCAGGGCATGGACGATGGAACGGCAACAACGGGCGGCGCCACGGTCGTCGCGAGTGCGGTACTGGAGCCGACGCAGCGGGACGCGGCTCTGCGGGTCCTGGCGGAGGCCCAGGAGGTGGACGGTCGGGCCGCCGTCTCCGAGCAGGGGCGTCTGCGACTGCGCTCCGCGGAGGCGGGCCGGCCGGGGGTGACCCACTTCCTGGAGGTGGCGGAGGATGGGGGCGCCACCGTCGGCTACGGTCAGCTGGAGGTCCCCGAGGGCGACGGCGCCAACCCCGCCGCCGAGCTGGTCGTGGCCCCGGAGGCCCGCGGCCGCGGGTTCGGGCGGCCGCTGGTGGACGCCGTGCTCGCCGAGGCGCACCGGGCCGGCCGGGAGTACGTCGACTTCTGGGTGCACGGCGGTCATCCGGCGGCCCGGCACCTGGCTGACGGGTACGGCGCCGAGCTGGTCCGTGAGCTGCGGCAGATGCGTCGGACCGGGCCGCAGACCGAGGCCGTCGCGTTCCCGGCCGGTGTCGAGCTGCGGACCTTCCGGCCGGGGGAGGACGACGCGGAGTGGCTGCGGCTGAACGCGCTCGCCTTCGCGCACCACCCGGAGCAGGGTTCCTGGACGGAGCAGGACCTGGCCGACCGGCTGGCCGAGCCGTGGTTCGACCCGGCCGGCTTCTTCCTCGCCGTCCGGGACGGCAAGGTGGTGGGCTTCCACTGGACGAAGACGCACCCGGCGACCGCGACCGAGCCCGCGCTCGGCGAGGTGTACGTGGTGGGGGTGGACCCGGCGGAGCAGGGGAGCGGGCTCGGCCGGGCGCTGACGGCGGCCGGTCTGCGTCATCTGACGGGGGCGGACGCGGCGGCCGGCGAGCGCGGGCTGGACACGGTACTGCTGTACGTGGACGCGGACAATCCGGCCGCGGTGCGGGTATATGAACGACTGGGATTCACCGTGCACGAGGTGGACCTGATGTACCGGACCCCCTACGCCGGCAAGCCGTAGGGCCGGAAGAGGGCCGTAAGGCCGTAGGCCGGCGGTGGTCGGGTCGGCATAGCGGAGAAGTCGGGGCAGGGGCAACGGGCGCGCACCACCGCCCCGGCCCCGACCGACTCAGCTTTCCTCCTGGCCATGCGGTGTTTACCGTGGATTCAATTGATGCCGCGAAGATCACAGGATGAAGTCCGTAGTGTCTCGCTCGTGCAGCGTCGGCCGACACCTGCCGGCCGGTTCTGTGACGACCGCGCCGGGTGGGTGGGCGTTGGCGCTGGGCGAGGGCGACGGCCCGAAGAGCATTTCGTGCCCGGACGCCGTCCTGCTGGAGGAGCTGGAGCCCATGAGCATCCCCCGCCCCGTCCCTGCCCCGCTGTCCCCGCCCGCCCGGATGTCCAGTGCGCTGGGAATACCGCCCGAGCTGCCGGCCACGGACGAGCAGGATTTCGAGGAACTGCCGCAGGGCCGCTTCCTGGACCGTGAGCGCAGCTGGCTCGCGTTCAACGAGCGGGTACTGGAGCTGGCGGAGGATCCGGGCATCCCGTTGCTGGAGCGGGCCAAGTTCCTGGCGATCTTCGCGAGCAACCTGGACGAGTTCTTCATGGTGCGGGTGGCCGGTCTCAAGCGCCGGATCGCCACCGGGGTCGCCCAGCGCAGCGCGTCCGGCCTGCAGCCGCGCGAGGTGCTGGACCTGATCTGGACCCGGTCGCGCGAGCTGATGGCCCGCCATGCCGCCGCCTTCCAGCAGGAGGTGCTGCCGGACCTCGCGACCGAGGGCATCGAGGTGGTGCGCTGGTCGGAGCTGGCCGAGAAGGAGCAGGCCCGCCTGCACACCCTGTTCCGGCAGAAGATCTTCCCGGTCCTCACGCCGCTGGCGGTGGACCCGGCGCACCCCTTCCCCTACATATCGGGGCTCTCGCTGAACCTGGCGGTCGTCGTGCGCAACCCGGTCTCCGGGCACAAGCACTTCGCCCGGGTGAAGGTGCCGCAGTCGCTCGCCCGCTTCCTGGAGGCCTCGCCGCAGCGGTACGTGCCGCTGGAGGACGTCATGGGGGCGCACCTGGAGGAGCTCTTCCCGGGGATGGAGGTGCTCGCCCACCACGCCTTCCGGGTCACCCGCAACGAGGACCTGGAGGTGGAGGAGGACGACACCGAGAACATCCTCAAGGCCCTGGAGAAGGAGCTCATGCGGCGGCGCTTCGGCCCGCCGGTGCGGCTGGAGGTCGAGGAGTCGATCGACCCCTACATCCTGGACCTGCTGGTGCGGGAGCTGAACATCACCGAGGCGGAGGTCTTCCCGCTGCCCGGTCCGCTCGACCTGACCGGGCTGTTCGGGATCGCCGAGCTGGACCGGCCGGAGCTGAAGTACCCGAAGTTCGTGGCGGGCACCGCGCGCGGGCTGACCGACGTCGAGTCGGCCTCCCAGCCGGACATCTTCGCCGCGATGCGCGAGCGGGACGTGCTGCTGCACCACCCGTACGACAGCTTCTCGACCTCGGTGCAGGCCTTCCTGGAGCAGGCCGCGGCCGATCCGGACGTGCTGGCGATCAAGCAGACGCTGTACCGGACCTCCGGGGACTCGCCGATCGTCGACGCGCTGATCGACGCGGCGGAGTCCGGCAAGCAGGTGCTGGTCCTGGTGGAGATCAAGGCGCGCTTCGACGAGCAGGCCAACATCAAGTGGGCCCGCAAGCTGGAGGAGGCCGGCTGCCACGTGGTCTACGGCCTGGTCGGGCTGAAGACGCACTGCAAGCTGTCGCTGGTGGTCCGGCAGGAGGGTGACACCCTGCGCCGGTACTCGCACGTCGGCACCGGCAACTACCACCCGAAGACGGCCCGGCTGTACGAGGACCTGGGTCTGCTGACCTCGGACCCGCAGGTCGGCGCGGACCTCTCGGACCTCTTCAACCGGCTGTCCGGCTACTCGCGCCGCGAGTCGTACCGGAGACTGCTGACCGCGCCGCGCGGGCTGCGGGACGGGTTGGTGTCGCGGATCCACAACGAGATCGCCAACCACCGGGCCGGCCGTCCGGCGTACGTGAAGCTCAAGGTCAACTCGATCGTCGACGAGGCCGTGATCGACGCGCTGTACCGGGCCTCGCAGGCCGGGGTGCCGGTGGACGTCTGGGTGCGCGGGATCTGCGCGATCCGCCCGGGGGTGGCGGGGCTGAGCGAGAACATCCGGGTGCGCAGCATCCTGGGGCGCTTCCTGGAGCACTCGCGGATCTTCGTCTTCGGCAACAACGGGGATCCGGAGGTGTGGATCGGCAGCGCCGACATGATGCACCGCAATCTGGACCGCCGGATCGAGGCGCTGCTGCGGATCACCGATCCGGCGCACCGGGCCGAGCTGTCCGGGCTGATCGACCTCGGGGTGTCGGACGAGACGGAGTCCTGGCACCTGGGGGCGGACGGGGCCTGGACCCGGCACGCCCAGGACGCCGACGGCCGGCAGCTGCGGCACGTCCAGGACCTGCTCATCGACTCGCGTCAGCGTCGTCGGGCCGCCACCGCCCGATGACCGCCGGTCGCCGCCACGACCCCGCTGACGCCGGAAGCCGGGCCGGACGCCGCCGCCGGAGAACGACGACGTGACGTTGCCAGACGCGACCGCGCGACCCACCGACGCGAGCCGCTGAGCGGTAGGGACCCGCTGAGCGGTCGGCCACCAGCCCCGGGGACGGCCCCGGGGGAACGGGGATCTACCTAGCCATGACCGATGCGCCGATGACGGCCCAGGCGGCCTCCACCGCGACCGCCGGGGACATCCTCTCCAGCCAGCTCACCGCCCTGGCGGGTGCGTTCCTGCGCGCCCTGCCGCTGGCGGTGGGCGAGGTCGGCGCGAGACCGGGTGCGTCGGTGGCGCCGAGCGGGGGGACGGCGGACCTGCTGCGGGCGGTGCGGCGGGTCAGCGGGCTGCTGCACACCTTCGGGGCGGTGTTCGAACCGGGCTGGACGCAGGAGTCGCGCACGGAGCTGGGCTGGCTGCTGAACCTGCTGGCGCTGGAGCCGGGGTACGTGCGGCGGTCGGCCCGGCTGCTGGGCGCCCTGGACGGGCTGAGCGGCAGCGAGGCGGACGGGCCGGGCATGCTGGCCGGTCACGCGGGGGCGCCGAAGGCGCGGGCACTGCTGGACCGGCAGCTGACCCTGGCCCGGACCAGGGCACACTCGACGGTGCTGCAGGAGTTGCGGTCGGCGCGGCTGCACGCGCTGGCGGACCGGATGACGCTGCTGGTGGCGGAGGCGCCGCTGGCGGCGGAGGCGGACGGCCGGGCGGCGGCGGTGCTGGTGCCGCAGGCCTCGGCGGCGTTCGCGGCGCTGGTGGCGAGCGCCCAGCAGTTGCCGTTGCAGCGGGCGGCGACGCCGTACGGCGGGGACGGGCTGCGCCGGCTGGGGGCGGTGCCGAGTGCGCGGGGCGCGCTGGACGCGGACGCGGCGCTGGCGGCGGACGACGCGCCGTGGCACCGGACCCGGGTGCTGGTGAAGCGGGCCCGGTACGCGCTGGAGGTGTGCGGGCGGCCGTCGGCGGCGCTGGACGAGCTGGACCGGGTGCTGCTGCGGCACCAGGAGGCCTCGGAGGCGGCGGTGACGGCGGCGACGGCGGCGCGCACGCCGCGGATCACGCCGGCGACGGCGTACGTGCTGGGGGTGGTGCACGCCGACCAGCGGCTGGAGGTGGAGGCGGCGCGGTACGCCTTCGGGCACCGGTGGCCGGAGCTGCCCTCGGGGGTGGAGGCCTGGCTGGAGCTGCCGTCGGCCGAGGGCTGGGGGCCGGCGGCGGAATCGCGGACGGCCTGAGGTGGGCGGCAGACCGCGGACCCCGGATCGGGCGGCGGCCGCGGTGCACCGCTCGTCCGTGGGCCGCCGGCCGGTGGTGCTGGCGGCCGGGGCGGTGCTCTGGCTGCCCGGCCGGGTGAAGAAGAGCGGCCGGCTGGGGCGGCCGCGGATCGCGGTGATCCACCGGCCGAAGTACGACGACTGGAGCCTGCCGAAGGGGAAGCTGCACCCGGGCGAGGGCCTGGTCGAGGCGGCGCTGCGCGAGGTGCGCGAGGAGACCGGGTTCTCCTGCGTGCTGGGGGCGGAGCTGCCGACCCAGCACTACCTGGCGCAGGGCCGGCCGAAGGAGGTCCGGTACTGGGCGGCGGTGCCGGCGGCGGGGGAGTTCCGGCCGAACCGGGAGGTGGACCGGTTGGAGTGGCTGCCGGCCGGCAAGGCGCGGGCGCGGCTCTCCCACGAGCAGGACCGGCGGCTGGTGGACGCGCTGCTGGAGCAGCTGGGGGCGCGGCCGGTCCGGTTGCCGGGTGCGGGCTCGTGAAGGAACAGTGGAAGTGATCTCCCCGCGCCCGTGCCGTGACGCAACCGTTACTACCTGACGTAGTTTCCTGCCATCCGTTCGAGGTTCACTCGCCGTTCACTTCCGACCGGCTGACGCGTCACCTACCCGGCTTAACTTCGGTACCACCGGAGGGCCGAACGGGCCCCGGACCCCAGCAAAGCCCGCGTTCCGCCGTGTCCCGCACGGCCGCGCCGGGCAATGCCACAGAAAGGGACACCCAGTGAAGCTCCAGCGGAACGGCCGCTCCAAGGCCCTCGCCATCGGTGCCATGGCGCTCGTCAGCTCGCTGTCGCTCGCCGCCTGCGGTTCGGACGAGAACAACACCACCAGCGCGTCCGGCACCAGCGGCTCCGCCTCCGCCGCCCCGGCGATCGACTGCGGCCCGAAGCCGGCCCCCCTGGTTGCCGCGGGCTCCACGGCCCAGGGCAACGCGATCGACATCCTGAAGAACAACTTCGGCGCGGCGTGCAAGGAAGCCACCATCAACTACGGTGGCGGCGGCTCGGGTGCCGGTGTCCAGCAGTTCAACCAGGGCAAGATCCAGTTCGCCGGCTCGGACTCGGCCCTGAAGCCGGCCGAGGTCGACGCCAGCAAGGCCGTCTGCACCGGTGGCCAGGGCATCAACCTGCCGGTCGTCGCGGGCCTGATCTCGATCGTCTACAACGTCGAGGGCGTCGACAACCTGGTCCTGGACGGCCCGACCATCGCGAAGATCTTCGACTCGCAGATCACCAAGTGGAACGACCCGGCGATCGCCCAGCTGAACCCGGGTGCGAAGCTGCCGGACGCCGACATCCAGGCCTTCCACCGCACGGACGACTCCGGCACCACCGAGAACCTCACCAAGTACCTCGCCAAGACCTCGGGCGGCGCCTGGTCCTACCCGGCCGGCAAGGCCTGGGCGGGCAAGGGCGGCCAGGGCGCCAGCGGCTCGGCCGGTGTCTCGGCCCAGGTGAAGCAGGTCAAGAACTCGGTCAGCTACGCCGAGCTGTCGTTCGCCCAGACCAACAACCTGAAGAGCGCCGCGATCAACACCGGTGCCGCCAAGCCGGTCGAGGCCACCGCCGTCAACGCCGCCAACACCTTCGCCAAGGCGAAGATCGCGGGCACCGGCAGCGACCTGGCGCTGACCCTCGACTACGCGACCAAGGACGAGGGCTCCTACCCGCTGGTCCTGGTCACCTACGAGATCGTCTGCGACAAGGGCAACAAGGCCGAGACGCTCGACTCGCTCAAGGCCTTCCTGACCTACGCCATCAGCGACGCCGGCCAGAAGGCGATCGGCGACGCGGGCTACGTCCCGCTGCCGAAGGAGCTGACCGGCAAGGTCACCGACGCGGTCAAGGCCCTCGCCTGATCCGGTAGTACCTCCGCTGGGGCGGCCCCGTGAACGAGGGGGGCCGGGGCCGTCCCCAGCGGTTCGTTCCGACGAACGCACCACGTCCGGGGCACCGCCGCCATGGTGCCGCCCCCTCGGGGCAGCGCCACCAGACCGGAGTAGACCAATGACTTCACACACCCCTGCCGCCCCGCCCGGCAGGGAACGCCGCCGGCGTGACAGCCGGGTCGGCGACAAGATCTTCATGAACCTGTCCCGCGGGTCGGGCATCCTGCTGCTGGTGGTCATGGCCGCCATCGCGGGCTTCCTGGCCTGGCGCTCGGGCATCGCCCTGAGCAAGAACGAGGGCAACTTCCTCACCACCTTCGAGTGGAAGCCGGACGACCCGAAGCCGGTCTTCGGCATCGCGGTCCTGGTGTTCGGCACCATCGTCAGCGCGACGATCGCGATGGTGATCGCCGTCCCGGTGGCGATCGGGATCGCGCTGTTCATCTCGCACTACGCGCCGCGCCGGATCGCCCAGACCTTCGCCTACCTGGTGGACCTGCTGGCGGCCGTGCCCAGCATCATCTACGGCCTGTGGGGGGCGCTCTTCCTGGTGCCGCACCTGGAGGGCCTGACCAGCTGGATGGACACCTACCTGGGCTGGACGTACGTCTTCGACCAGTCCCGGACCGCCACGCCGCGCAACCTGTTCACCGTCGGCATCCTGCTGGCGATCATGATCCTCCCGATCATCACCGCGGTCAGCCGTGAGGTCTTCCGGCAGGTGCCGCGGATGCACGAGGAGGCCGCGCTGGCGCTCGGCGCGACCCGCTGGGAGATGATCCGCACCGCGGTGCTGCCGTTCGGCCGCCCCGGCATCATCTCGGCCTCGATGCTCGGCCTCGGCCGCGCGCTCGGCGAGACCATCGCGGTCGCCGTGGTGCTCTCCTCCAGCAACGTCCTCTCGCTGCACCTGCTCGACCCGGTGGGCGGCACCTTCGCGCAGAACATCGCGCTGAAGTTCAGCGAGGCCCAGCCCTTCGGCCGGGACGCGCTGATGGCCTCCGGCCTCGTCCTGTTCGTGATCACCCTGCTGGTGAACGGTGCCGCGCGGCTGATCGTCGCCCGCCGCAAGGAGTACTCGGGGGCCAACGCATGAGCTCGCTCACTTCGGCCCCCGCGGACGCCCGTCCGGTCGGCCGCCCGCTGACCGCGAACCGGCTGCCCAAGTGGACCCCGCCCGCGGTGGCCGCCGGCGCCGTCGTCCTCGGCTGCGGCATCGGCGCGGTCGGCGGCCTGGAGAGCAAGCTCCAGTGGGGCCTGATCTCCGCGGTCCTCTTCGTGGTCATCAGCTACGTGCTCTCGGCCCAGGTCGAGGGCCGCCGGCAGGCCAAGGACCGGCTCGCCACCTCGGTGGTCTGGGTCGCCTTCATCCTGGCCGTCATCCCGCTGCTCTCGCTCACCGTCTACACCGTCCAGCAGGGCATCAAGGTGGTGGACGGCAACTTCCTGTCGCACTCCATGCGCGGCGTCCGGCAGTCGGGCCCCGGCGGTGGCATCTACCACGCGCTGATCGGCACCCTGCAGCAGGTCGGACTGGCCACCCTGATGGCCGCCCCGATCGGTCTGCTGACCGCCGTCTACCTGGTCGAGTACGGCCGCGGCAAGCTCGCCAAGGCGGTCACCTTCTTCGTCGACGTCATGACGGGCGTCCCGTCGATCGTCGCCGGTCTGTTCGTCCTGTCCGTCTGGAACCTCGCCCTCGGCTTCAACTACTCCGGCTTCTCGGGCAGCCTCGCGCTGGCCATCCTGATGCTGCCGGTCGTGGTCCGCTCCACCGAGGAGATGCTCAAGCTGGTCCCGAACGAGCTGCGCGAGGCGTCGTACGCGCTCGGCGTGCCGAAGTGGAAGACGATCCTGCGGATCGTCGTGCCCACCGCCATCGGCGGCATCACCACCGGTGTGATGCTCGCGGTCGCCCGCATCACGGGTGAGACCGCCCCGGTGATGCTGCTGGTCTTCGGCGCGGACTACATCAACAGCAGTCCGTTCGACGGGCCGCAGCAGTCGCTGCCGATGTACATCTGGCAGCAGTACAACCAGGTGGCCAACCAGTACGGCTACGCCCGGGCCTGGGGTGCCGCGCTCGTGCTGATCGCCTTCGTGATGGGGCTCAACCTCATCGCCCGGGGCATCGCCCGCTGGCGTTCGCCCAAGGCCGGGCACTGAGCGACCGACTGACGTACGACGAAGACTGAGAGAAGACGAACGATCATGGCCAAGCGCATCGACGTCAGCGGACTGTCCGCCTACTACGGCTCCACCAAGGCCATCGAGGACATCTCGATGGCGATCGAACCCCGCTCGGTGACCGCCTTCATCGGCCCCTCCGGCTGCGGCAAGTCCACCTTCCTGCGCACCCTCAACCGGATGCACGAGGTGATCCCCGGCGCCCGCGTCGAGGGCAAGGTGCTCCTGGACGACGAGAACCTGTACGCCTCCAACGTCGACCCGGTCGCCGTCCGCCGCTCGGTCGGCATGGTCTTCCAGCGGCCGAACCCGTTCCCGACCATGTCGATCTACGACAACGTGGTCGCCGGGCTGAAGCTCTCGGGCGTCCGCAAGAAGTCCGTGCTGGACGGCGTGGTGGAGAAGTCGCTCCAGGGCGCCAACCTCTGGAACGAGGTCAAGGACCGGCTGAACAAGCCGGGCGCCGGCCTCTCCGGCGGTCAGCAGCAGCGCCTCTGCATCGCCCGCGCCATCGCGGTCGAGCCGCAGGTCCTGCTGATGGACGAGCCCTGCTCCGCCCTCGACCCGATCTCCACCCTCGCCATCGAGGACCTGATCGGCGAGCTGAAGTCCCAGTTCACCATCGTCATCGTGACGCACAACATGCAGCAGGCGGCCCGCGTCAGCGACCGCACCGCCTTCTTCAACCTGGCCGGCGTCGGCCAGCCGGGCAAGCTGATCGAGCTCGACGACACCCAGCGGATCTTCTCCAACCCGTCCGTGCAGGCGACCGAGGACTACATCTCCGGCCGCTTCGGCTAGACCGCCAGGTCCTCCGTCACGAGCCGAAGGGCGCGCCGGTACCGGGTGAGAGCGCCCGGAGGCGAGTGACGAGTCACAGACTGCTCCGTGGTGCTGCATGGCGGTGCCGCCGCGGAGCATGAAAAAGGGCCCGCCCCCCGAGATGTGGGGGGCGGGCCCTGTCACGTCCGGACGATCCGGGCGGTCAGCCCCAGAACAGGTGGACGAACCAGTACACCAGCGCCGCGACGAGGGCGGCCGCCGGCATCGTGATGAACCAGCCGAGCACGATGTTCTTCGCGACGCCCCAGCGGACCGCGCGGATCCGCTTGGTGGCCCCCGCGCCCATGATCGCCGAGGTGATCACGTGGGTGGTGGAGATCGGCGCCTTGAAGACGAACGACGTGATGTACATGACGGTCGCGGCGGTGGCCTCGGCGGCGAAGCCCTGCGGCGGGTCCAGCTCGATGATCTTGCGGCCGAGGGTCCGCATGATCCGCCAGCCGCCCGCGTAGGTGCCCAGCGAGAGCATGGTGGCGCAGGAGATCTTCACCCAGACCGGGATGGCCTCGGTGGTCTGGTGGCCCGAGATGGTGAGTGCCATCACCACGATGCCCATGGTCTTCTGGGCGTCCTGCAGACCGTGCGCGAGGGCCATGGCGGCGGCCGAGGCGGTCTGCGCGACCCGGAAGTTGCGCTTGGCGCGGTGCGGGTTGGCCCGCCGGAAGAGCCAGAGGATCGCCAGCATCACCAGGAAGCCGCCGAACAGGCCGACCACCGGCGAGACGATCATCGGAATGACGATCTTCTCGATGACGCCGCTCCAGATCACCTCGGTGCCGCCGGCCAGCGCCGCGCCCACCATGCCGCCGAACAGGGCGTGCGAGGAGGAGGACGGCAGGCCGAAGTACCAGGTGATCAGGTTCCAGGCGATCGCGCCGACCAGGGCGGCGAACAGGATCGCCATGCCCTGGTTGCCGGTCGGGGTCTCGATGATGCCCTTGGAGACGGTGTGTGCCACCCCGCTGCCCAGGAAGGCGCCCGCCAGGTTCATCACCGCGGCCATCGCCAGCGCCGCCCGGGGCGTCAGCGCCCGGGTGGAGACCGAGGTGGCGATCGCGTTCGCCGAGTCGTGGAAGCCGTTGGTGTAGGTGAAGAAGAACGCAACGCCGACGACGGCGATGAGTGCTGCCATGTCCACGAGGGTCAGGACTCCTTGACCGCGATGGTCTCCACCGTGTTGGCCACGTGCTCGAAGGCGTCCGCGGCCTGCTCGAGGACGTCCACGACCTGCTTGAGCTTGAGCACCTCGATGGCCTCGTACTGGCCGGAGAACAGGTGGGCGAGCAGCTTGCGGTGGATCTGGTCGGCCTGGTTCTCCAGCCGGTTGACCTCGATCCAGTACTCGGTGAGGTTGGACATGCTGCGCAGGTTCGGCATCGCCTCGGCGGTGAGCTCGGCGGCCCGGGCGAGCACCTCGATCTGCTGCTCGATGCCCTTGGGGAGGGTCTGGATGTCGTAGAGGACGACCAGGTCGACGGCCTCCTCCATGAAGTCCATGATGTCGTCCAGCGACGACGCGAGGTTGTAGATGTCCTCGCGGTCGAAGGGCGTGATGAAGGACGAGTTCAGCTGGTGGAAGATCGCATGGGTGGTGTCGTCTCCGGCGTGCTCGGCGGCGCGCATGCGCTCGACGATCTCCGCGCGGGCCGACACGTCTGATCCCAGCAGTTCCAGCAGGAGCTTCGAGCCCACGACCAGGTTCTCCGCGGCGGCGGCGAACATGTCGTAGAAACTCGTCTCCTTCGGGGTCAGGCTAAAACGCACGGAAATCTCCGATGTGCGGGGTAGGGGACTGAACGATGCTAGGTGCAACCAAGCGCGATCGCGCAAACGGGGTGCTCGAAGAGGAGCCGGAACCTCCCCTTCCGTTCGGCCGCCGCAACAGCGGACCCGGGCCGCACTCCAGGTGCGGGTGTGAGCCCCCAGTCTGACGGAACCTCGCCCGGATTGCCCCTGCCGTGCGGAGGGAACGGCGGGGTGTTCCCCGGACGGGGGAACCGCGGCCGGTGCGCACCCGCCGCCCGCGCCGCCGCCCGGCCGACGTTCGGCCGACGGTCGGCCGCCGCCGGCCCGGTGCCCGGCACACCGCGGCGGAGGAACGCCGGAGGAACGGCGGAGGAACACCACGACCGGCCCCGGTGTTGGACACTGGAGGCCGACGCAGCCACCCAGGCACTCAGACGAAGGCGGGCCGATGACCACCACGCAAGCGCGCACCGAGCCGGAGCAGGCGCCCGGGGCGGAACCGCACGGCGAGCAGGCGGGCCACCAGGACGCCCACGACACCGCCGCGGGCTCCGGGGCCCAGGGCACCGAGGCCGCCCAGGCCACCAAGGGCGGGCACCACGGCGGGCACGGGGCGCCCGGGTACAGCGCGCAGAAGGACGCCCACCTCAAGCGGCTGCGCCGGATCGAGGGGCAGATCCGCGGTCTCCAGCGGATGGTCGACGAGGACGTCTACTGCATCGACGTGCTCACCCAGGTCTCGGCCGGCACCAAGGCCCTGCAGTCCTTCGCGCTCTCGCTGCTGGAGGAGCACCTGCGGCACTGCGTCGCCGCGGCCGCCGAGGAGGGCGGGGCCGAGCTGGACGCCAAGGTCGCCGAGGCCACCGCGGCGATCGCCCGGCTGCTGCGCAGCTAGCCGTCCCCTTCCCGGGCCGGTCCGGCGGAGGAACCGCCGTCGGGCCGGTCGAGCAGCACCTCGTCGATCCGCTCGGTCGGCAACCGGTCCCCGCTGCTGGCCGTGGCGGCGATCATCAGCTCACCGGCCAGCTCGATCTCGTCGAGGGCCGCGTCGTCGTGGCCGCCGCTGCGGCCGTCCGTGGACGACATCACCTGCACCACCCCTTCAGCGCCTCGCCAGCCCGGGCGGCAGCCACCCGACGTCCAGCCTAGGCACTTCGGAGCCCGCCCACATGGCACGGACGGGCCATCTCGGCGCCGCCGAAACGGGTGGGCCCGGCGGCTCCCGGGCCCACCCGGATCGGCGGCGTCCCCCTGCCTCCGCGCCGGCCGCGCGGGCGTCCTACTTCGGGCTCTCCTTCGGGCTCTCCTTGGCATCCTTCGGAGCGTCCTTCGGAGCATCCTTCGGGGCGTCCGTGGGCTTCATCGCGAAGATGTCGGCGGCCGGCGGCTCGGCCGCCTCCACCGGCTTGCCGAAGTCGGTCAGCGAGGTGGTCGACACCACCTTGACCTGGTCCTTCGCCTCCTTGGAACCGGCCACCCCGGCGAAGGTGAAGACCTCGACCACCTTGTGCAGCCGGCCCTGCTCGTCCAGCCAGACGTCGTACGGGATCTCCTTGACCGTGAAGGTCTGCGCCCCCATCCGCAGTCCGTCCCCGCCCCGGCCGCCGGTGGCGTCGGCCGCCTTGGCGAGGTCCAGGGTGCCGCGGAAGTGCTTCAGGGCCACCCCGCCGACCGTCTCGGGGCCCACCAGCTCGGCCTTCTGGGCGCCGCGCAGCGCCCCCGCGGCGGCGGCCGGGTCGGTGGCCCCGCCGCTGACCAGGTTGCCGTCCGGCAGCTGGCGGACGTCCAGCTTGACCCACTTGCCCTCGGGCACCTTGGCGCCGCTGTTCTGCAGGTAGACGGTGCCGGGCAGGAGCACCTCGACGATCTTGCCGGTGGTCGCCGCGCCCGGCGGGACCTGCACCTCCAGCCGGCCGATCCGCTTCACGTAGTCGTAGCCGCCGGTGCCGGTGAAGACGGCCTTCTTCTCGGCGGACTCGGTCACCAGCTCGGTGGCGGCGTGCGCCGAACCCGTCCGCCCGGTGATGTCGGCGGCGCTGCGGACCGCCGTCAGCGGGTCGGCGGCGAGCCGGTCGGGCGCGCCGCCGGCCTGCTGGTCGGCCGAGTCGCCGCCGACGCCGTCGGTGCCGGACGGCGAGCAGCCGGCCAGTCCGGCCGCCCCGGCCAGGACGGCGGCGAGCAGGGCGGCACCGGCCGCCGGACCCGGGCGACGCCCCGTCCGACCGCTCCGCCGACCGGTGCGCTGCTGGTCGGTCATCTTCATCCTCGCGACAACCCCCTCGGGCCCGACTGCCCCGCCGGCCACCACCAGCGGGTGGGCAGAGCTCTTTCCGGGCAAACGAGTTGAGGCGTGAACGGTTACGCGATACCCGGCGCGTACCGGGCGTCGCGCGCCGGGGGTCCGGCGCGTTACGGTGAAGCACGTGCACAGTGAGCTGCCGGCCGTGACCGGCACCGCCCGGATGCCCGAGCACCGTGTCGCGATCAGCGAACGCGGTTCCTTCTCCTTCGCGACCTGCAGCTGCGGCTGGTTCGCCCCGGCCCGCCGCTCCCGCGACCTCGCCCGCCGGGAGGCGGCGGACCACGTCGCCGCCAACGGCGGGGAGTCGGGGTAGCACCCGGACGGCGTGCCCGCCGGGCCGGGGCGTGACAGGCCCTAGGCGGCCAGGTCGGACTCGGGCGGTTGTTCGTCGGCCCGGACGGTGCCGCGCGGGCCGGCCGCGCCGCGTCGCCGTCCGCCCGGACGCCTGCCGCCGCCCTGCCCGCCGCCCTGTTCGGCGCGGACCAGCGGGGCCAGCGCCGTCCGGCCGACCGCGTGGCAGAGCGGGACGAGCACGGCCATCGCGATCGGCGCCAGCAGCAGCACCACGGCGGTGGCGAGTGCGAAGCCGCCGATCACGTCGGTGGGGTAGTGGACGCCCACGTACATCCGGCAGAAGCCCTGCAACAGCGCCAGACCGCCGGCGATCCAGCCGAGCCGTCGGTTCACCAGGAACAGCGCGACCGCGATGCCCATCGACATCGCGGAGTGGTCGCTGACGAAGGAGTAGGTGCCGGCCTTGCCCTCGACCAGCACCTCCAGGTCGGGATGGTCCACGAAGGGGCGGGGACGGTCCACGATCGCCGAGATCGGCAGGTTGGCCAGCTCGGCGATGGCGACCGAGAGCGGGGCCCAGAGCAGTCCGGCGACCGCCACCGGGGCGTCCGGGCGCCGTCTGGCCTGGAGCCAGCCGACCAGGCCCAGCAGCGCCAGGCCGAGCAGGATGCCGTACTCGCCGATCCAGGAGATCAGCTGGTCCAGCCAGGCCGGGGCGTGCTTGGCCAGGCCGTTGACGGCGTAGAGCAGGCCGAGATCGGGGTTGGTCGTGTCGGCAAGCGGCGTCGACACGCCGCACCTCCTTCTGGTCCGCAGCACCTGGTCGTTCGGGTCGTTCCGGCCGTGGTCCGCGCGGTGCCGCCCAGCTCAGGGCGGTTGACACGGGGCCAACGGACACAACGTCATAACCGGTGTACAGCGTTCCACGGAAACACGCGGTTATGGAAACTTGACTCAGCGTCCACAGCACGCGCACACCCGGCGGGCGGTGGTGGCTCAGTTCTTTGCGGGGGGTTGACCTGCACCTGTCGGGGTGGCGGCTCCGCCGGCGGCGACGGCGCCGCCCCGGCCGGGCGGGGTCGCCTGGGCCGCCGGCGCCGCCTGGGCGGGCGGCGCGCCCGGAGCCGGGGTGGTGGGCGCGGCGGGTGCCGGGGCGGCCGCGGGGGCGACGGTGGGCGCGGCCGGCGCCGGGGTGGCGTCCGCCGGGTCGGCGGGGCGGCTCGGGGCGATCACGTTGCCCTCCGGGGTGCGCGTCGGCAGCGCCTGGGCGCCGTCCGAGGTGACCCGGGTGGCGCCGATGTACTCCCGGGTGTCGATCTTGTCGTAGCGGATCACCGCGTTGGTGTGCGGGGCGTTGATCATGTACCCGCCGCCGACGTAGATCCCGACGTGGTGGATGCTGCGCGGATCGGTCAGGTCGGTCGCCCAGAACACCAGATCCCCCGGGCGCAGCTGGTCCCGCGAGGGGTGCGGCCCGGCGTACCACTGGTCGTTGGCCACCCGGGGCAGCTCGATGCCCACGCTCTCGAACGCGGCCTTGGTGAGCCCGGAGCAGTCGAACCGCCCGTTCTGCGAGGCCAGCCCGTCGCCGCCCCACAGGTACGGGGTGCCGAGCTTGGTCTGGGCGAAGTAGATCGCCCCCGCCGACTGCGCGGAGACCTCCACCGGGGCGTTCGGGGTGGCCGGCGCGGCGAAGCTGCGGGCCGTCGCCAGGATGTTCCGCACGTAGCCCTGGGTCTCCCGGTATGGCGGCACGCCCTGGTACTTCGTCACCGCGCCCGGCCCGGCGTTGTACGCGGCCAGCATGTTGGACTGCCGGTCACCCGGCACCTTGGCCACGTAGGTGGCGAGCGCGCAGTCGAAGGTCGCCGCCGAGGCGATCGCGTCCAGCGGGTCCCAGGGGTCCTTCCGGCCGTCGTTGTTGCCGTCCGTCCCGTACGACGCCCAGGTGCCGGGCATGAACTGCGCCAAACCCTCCGCGCCGACTCCGGAACGGGCCTTCGGGTCGAAACCGCTTTCCTGGTACAGCTGCGCCGCGAGCAACGGCGGGGAGAGATCCGGGCAGAGCCGCCCCCACTGTTCGATCGGCCCTTGGTACGCGGCCGGAACGGTTCCCGCGGAGAGGCCGACGCGATTGCCCGACTGTTGCGGCGCCCCACTCGCCGCAAACGTCCCGAGCGTCACCAGGCCGACGAGTCCCGTCAGCACAACTCCCGCAGCAGCGGCGGCCGTACCGCCCTTCCGGAGTACCATCAGCACCATCCCGACGAATCGTCAGTCGAAGTGTCCCGGAAGGCGTTGCTCACCGCAATCATCAGAGATACAAAGAGTGAGCGCTATCCTTCGTACGGTGGACATCCTCGCGTACGTGTCCGATGCCTCACGACCAATCCGCGAGAAGTAGCCAAGTCGACATCAGATCTGGCCAAGAATAGGTACCGACCCTTCGCGCGGGCGGGGTCTGGGCCCTTGAATTTGCCTGATCGGGCGGTGAGATGGAAATGAACCAGAGCAGCGTGCACAGCATCGCGATCGGCCACCTGGCCGAGGACCCTCCAAAGAAGCCGAATATCGACACCATCATCGGCGGGATCGCCCCGGACTGGGGCCCGTTCGCGAGCCTCGGGTCGGAGGCCCGGGTGATGGTCGAGGTCGTCATGGCCGTGGCGATCCTGGCCTGCCTCGGCATCGCCGTCTGGGGTGCCGCCAAACAGCGGATCGGCGCCACCGCGATGCGCGACAGCTTCGGCGCCGAACAGGGCAAGGGACTGATCATCGCCGGGCTGACCGGCGTGTTCATCATTGGATCACTTGGGACTCTGTTCACCATTGTGTACGGCATGGCCATCTGACGATCCGGCAGATCGGTCGGGCTTGGGCGAGCAGGGCGAATCGGGCGAACCGGACCGGCAGGCGGGACCCCACCCGTCGCCGTTCATTTGTCTGATGGTCTGACCGTCCTGCCGGCTCGGTCGGGACGCTCGGCTCGATTGGTCGGTCCGTCCGGCCGTGGTCCGTCGGAGTCCCGCCGGGAATCCATCCACCACCCCTTCCCTCCGCGCCCGCCCACGGGCGGAGGGGCCCCCGGAGCCGCCACCCGGCTCCCCGCACCAGGAGGGCCGCCGTGCCGTTGTCCGACGACCAGCCGCACACCCGTACGCGGCTGCCGGTCGGCGAACAGCCCTCCTCCCAGCCGAACGGCCGTCAAGCCCGCCCGCTGCGCACCCTGCTGACCGTCCTGCTGGTCGTCAGCCTGCTCGTGCTGGCGATCTCCATCGCGAACCGGGGCAAGCCCGACCCCACCAGCGCCAACGCCGGCCGCTCCGCCGAGCGGGCCGCCGCGACCGCCGCCTCCGGCGAGCAGCCCGTCACCACCACCGCCAACGGCATCGGCACCGGCTACCCGCACACCGACCAGGGCGCCCAGTCCGCCGCCGCCAACTACGCGGTGGCCATCGGCTCCGCCGACATGTTCCGCACCGACAGCCGCCACGCCATCGTCACCACCATCGCCGACCCCGCCGCCGCCCCCACCCTCCAGGCCCGCCTGGACCAGGGGTTCGGCGGCGACACCGTGACCCGCTACGGCCTGGACGCCCAGGGCCGCGCGCCCAAGGGCCTCACCTTCGTCAGCCGCACCGTCCCGGTCGGCGCCAAGGCGGTCGGCTACACGGACGCCGAGAGCAAGGTCGAGGTGTGGTGCACCGGCCTCGCCGGCCTCGCCGGCGAGCGCTCCGTCCAGCCGGTCGTGGCGAACTGGTTCACGCTCACGCTCACCCTCCGCTGGACGGGCAGCGACTGGAAGCTCACCGACTACGCAAGCCGGCAGGGCCCCGCCCCCATGCCGGGCGACCAACAGGCCGCCACCGCCGAGGAGATCACCGGCGCCGTCCAGCAGTTCGGGGGTTTCCGCTATGCCCGTTGACCAGAGGACCGACCGTCGTGGCGAGCGTCGGGGCGCGGCCCCCGGCGGCCGCACCGCCCGGCCCGCGGCCCGCCGCGCCGGAACGGTGGCCGGCGCCGTGGCGGCCGTCCAGCTCGCGGCGCTGCTGACGGCGCAGCGGGTCTTCGCCGAGCCGACGCCGTCGCCGACACCGAGCGCGACGTGCCAGAAGGTGGACCTCCCGATTCCCGGCAGTGACGCGGGCTGTGCCCCCAACGGGGCCGTGGTCATCCCCGGGTCGGGGGCGGTTGGGGGGGTGGCGGATCCGTTGGGGTCGTTGGCGAAGGGGTGTGCGCAGGCGGCGGCCTGGGTGGTGCGGAAGTTGTCGGGGGCGATCGACGGGACGACGGAGGTGGACTTCACCAACGCGTCGTTCCTGCAGCAGTACGCGGTGGTGTTCGCCGCGTCGACGATCGTCACGCTGGTGCTCTGGCTGCTCGCGGTGACCAAGCGGGCGGTGCGCGGGGCGCCGTTGACGACGGCGATCTCGGAGGCGATCGGGTTCCTCTGGCTGACCGTGGTGGCGTCGGCGTTCACGCCGTTGATCCTGTACACGGTGGTGAGCGCGACCGACGGGTTGACCAAGGCGATCGCGGTGGGGACGAAGTCGGACACCGGGACGTACCTGGGCGGGTTCGCGGACACGCTGGAGAAGGGGGACCTGGGCGGCGGGCCGCTGATCCTGATCCTCACCTCGCTGGTGGCGGTGCTGGCGGCGGCGGTGCTCTGGATCGAGCTGCTGATCCGGGCGGCGATGCTGTACGTGGGCGCGCTGCTGGGGACGGCGGTGTACGCGGGGCTGGTGGACAAGCAGCTGTGGAAGCACGTGCGCCGCTGGGCGGGGGTGATGGTGGCGGTGGACCTGGCGAAGCCGATCATCGTGATCGTCCTCGGGCTGGCCGGCGCGGTGTCGGCCGGGGCGGGGGCGAGCGACGACTTCGCGCGGGTGCTGTCGGGGCTGGCGATCCTCTTCCTGTCGATCTTCGCGAGCGCCGCGGTGTACCGCTTCGTGCCGGGCTTCGGCGACGAGATCATGAGCATGCGCAACGCCCGGGCGAACGCGGTGTCGGCCGGATCGGCGATGATCAACGGGACCGCGAACTTCATGCGGCAGGGCATCAGCACGCACGGCGAGCGCGGTGCGCAGCCGGGTGGCGGGGGTGGTTCGGGCGGCGCCGGCGGCGGTTCGGTCGCGCCGGGCATCGCCGCCCACGCGGCGCGGCCGACCTCGCCGCCGCCGCAGGCCGGGCCGCCGGCCCAGGCCTCGATTCCGGTCCGCGACAGCAATCCAGCGAAGGGAGGGTGACGGGTAAGTGAGCAGCGAACCGCTCGGCCAGTACGGGGCCCAGTACGCCCAGCCGTACGTGCACCAGCGCCGCACCTACCTGATCGGCAAGGCCCGCCCGAACGCGCCGATCGGCCGGAACCGGGAGTCCGGCGAGATCGTGCTGATCATCTTCGGGGCCTTCCTGGGCATGATCTGGGGCCTGATGATGCCGGTCCTGCCGTTGCGCATCGGTGGCCTGGTCGGCCTGCCCGCGCTGGCGATCGCGGCGGTGTACGTGCCGTACCGGCGCCGGACGTTCTACAAGTGGGTGGAGATCAACCGCACCTACCGCCGGACGGTCCGCAGCGGCCGGGCGGTGTGGAAGTCGGACGCGATGGACGCCGGGACGCGGCTGGACGGCCGGGAGGTGGAGGTCGGGCCGCCGCCCGGGGTCGGGCGGCTGCGCTGGCTGTCGGCGCCGTTCGGGCCGGACGAGGTCGGGGTGCTGATGCACCTGGAGCGGCGGACGGTGACGGCGGCGATCGAGATCGAGGGTCCGGGCGTCGGGCTGCGGGACTCGGAGGACCAGGAGGCGCTGGTCGACCGGTTCGGGACGCTGCTGAAGCACGTCGCGAACGGGGACGGCTTCGTGACCCGGCTGCAGATCCTCGCCCGCACCCTGCCGGCCGACCCGGACGCGCACGCGAAGGACGTGGAGCGGCGCGGCGACCCGGGGTCGCCGCGCTGGCTGAAGGACTCGTACGACCAGTTGCAGTCGATGGTGTCGACCTCCTCGGAGCAGCACCGGGCGTACCTGGTGGCGTGCATGCACTACACCCGGGACCTGGCGGCCGAGGCGCACGCGATGGGCCGCACCGCCGACGGGGCGGGTGCGGGCGGCCGGCGGGCCCGGGACGACGAGGGGCTGGCCGCGGTGATGGCGCGCGAGCTGACCGACATCTGCGCGCGGCTGGCGGAGGCGGACATCCGGGTGCGGCAGCCGCTGGGGCAGGCCCGGCTCTCCTCGCTGCTGCACTCGATGTACGACCCGGACCACCCGATCGACCACATCCAGGCGATGTCGAGGCGCAACGCCTGGCCGGCCGAGCTGGACGCCACGCACCCGCAGTTCCTGCAGGCGAAGACCCGCGAGTCGGCGACCCGGGCGCCGTGGTGCCACGCCACCGCGTGGGTGAAGGAGTGGCCGCTGACGCCGGTGGGCGTGAACTTCCTGGCGCCGCTGCTGGTGCACACGCCGGACGTGATCCGGACGGTGGCGGTGACGATGGACCTGGAGCCCACCGACGTCGCGATCGAGCGGATGCTGACCGAGAAGACCAACGACGAGGCGGAGGCCAGTCGCGCCGCCAAGATGAACCGCACGGTCGACCCGCGCGACCTGGCCCACACCGGCCGGGTGGACCAGCGCGGTGACGACCTGGCGTCCGGCGCGGCCGGGGTGAACCTGGTCGGCTACATCACGGTCTCCTCGCGCAACCCGGACGCGCTGGCCCGGGACAAGCGGACGATCCGGGCGTCGGCGGGCAAGAGCTACCTGAAGCTGGAGTGGTGCGACCGCGAGCACCACCGCGCGTTCGTGAACACCCTGCCGTTCGCCACCGGCATCCGCCGCTGAGCGGGCACCGGACGAGCGACTGACCTGGAGGCCCCCACATGGCGATCGGCAACCTCACCGACGCGTTCACCAGCCTGATGTTCGGCAAGGTGGAGACCACCCGTCTGCCGGTGCGCACCTCGACCGGTCAGGCGCAGGCGGTCTACCTGCCGACCGCCGCGCCGGGGCTGGGCGACTCGGGGGTGATCATCGGGCGCGAGGTGTACAGCGGCAAGGGGTACGTGTACGACCCGTTCCAGCTGTACGGGCAGCAGCTGCCGGCGCCGCACTGGCTGGTGCTGGGGGAGTCCGGCAACGGCAAGTCGGCGCTGGAGAAGACCTACGTGCTGCGCCAGCTGCGGTTCCGGGACCGCCAGGTGGTGGTGCTGGACGCGCAGGGCGAGGACGGGGTCGGCGAGTGGAACCTGATCGCCAACGCGCTGGGCATAAAGTCGATCCGGCTGGACCCGATGGCGGCCCGGGACGGCGGGGTGAAGCTCAACCCGCTGGACCCGGCGATCACCCAGACCGGCCAGCTGTCGCTGCTGCGCACCATCATCGAGGTGGCGATGGGGCGCGGGCTGGAGGAGCGGGCCGGCTTCGCGCTGAAGGCCGCGCACGCGCACGTGGTGGCCACGGTCACCGACCGGCAGCCGGTGCTGGACGACATCATCGACACCCTGCGCAACCCCGAGCTGTCCTCGGTGGAGTCGCTGGGCGTGGCGGTGGACGAGGTGCAGTCCTGGGGCCTGGACGTGGCGCTGGTGCTGGACCGGCTGGTCGACGGTGACCTGCGGGGCATGTTCGACGGCTCGACCACCGAGGGCATCGACCTGGACGCGCCGCTGATCGTCTTCGACCTGTCGCACATCGACCGGAACTCGATCGCGATGCCGATCCTGATGGCGATCGTCGGGGTCTGGCTGGAGCACACCTGGATCAGGCCGGACCGGAAGAAGCGGATCTTCCTGGTCGAGGAGGCCTGGCACATCATCAACAGTCCGTTCGTGGCCCAACTGTTCCAGCGGCTGCTGAAGTTCGGCCGCCGGCTGGGCCTGTCCTTCGTCGCCGTGGTGCACCACCTGTCGGACGTGGTGGACGGCGCGGCGGCCAAGGAGGCCTCGGCGATCCTCAAGATGGCCTCCACCCGGACCATCTACATGCAGAAGGCCGAGGAGGCCCGGGCCACCGGCCGGGTGCTGGGCCTGCCGCGCTGGGCGGTGGAGATCATCCCCACACTTTCGCCGGGCATCGCGGTCTGGGACGTCAACGGCAACGTCCAGGTAGTGAAGCACATCATCACCGAGGCGGAGCGCCCATTGGTCTACACCGACCGCGCGATGACCGAGGACGCGGTGGCCGAACGGGACCGCGCCGACCGGCAGTTGGCGGCCGAGCCGGGCGTCTGAGCGCCGCCGGACGGTGCGCGGGCTGGGTGCCGGCGACCGGCGGCGGGCCCGGCCGGCGGCCACGGTGCGGCGCCGCGGCTGCCGGTGCGTGGGGAAAGTCCGGCGACGATTCGTCAGTAGGTAACCCTGTCGTTACGTCCAGGGGCCTGACAGCTACGCGCGTTGACTCTAGGCTGCACTCGCGCAACGACACTCGTCATTCGTGATCCGTCTTCGCGATTCGGCTTCGCGCGCCCGGACCTGTCCCACAGCTGGGCGCTCTCACAGGTGCAGGGGACCCCCTACATGCTCTCCGTCAGTTCCCGACGCGCGGCGCTGGCCGTCGTCGCCGCGGCCGGCCTCGTCGGCACGCTGGCCGTGCCCACCGCGGCCCAGGCCGCGGACGCCAAGCGGCCCAAGACCGTCAACCTCCAGTTGCTGGCCATCAACGACCTGCACGGCAACCTGGAGCCCCCGGCCGGCTCGGCCGGCACCATCAAGGAGGTCGACCCCGCCACCGGCCAGGTCGTCTCCACCCCGGCCGGCGGCATCGAGTACCTGGCCACCGCGCTGCGCCAGGCCCGCATCCCCGCCGACGACTCGATCACCGTCGCCGCCGGCGACCTGGTCGGCGCCTCCCCGCTGACCTCGGCGCTCTTCCACGACGAGCCCACCATCGAGGCGCTCGACAAGCTCGGCCTGGACGTCACCTCGGTCGGCAACCACGAGTTCGACGAGGGCTCCGCCGAGCTGCTCCGCCTCCAGGAGGGCGGCTGCCACCCGGTCGACGGCTGCTACGAGGAGGGGCGCAAGTTCAAGGGCGCCAACTTCAACTACCTGTCGGCCAACGTCACCAACGAGAAGACCGGCAAGCCGCTGCTGGCCCCGTACTGGGTGACCAAGTCCCAGGGCGTGAAGGTCGGCTTCATCGGCGTCACCCTGGAGGGCACGCCGAACGTCGTGACCGCCGAGGGCGTCAAGGGCCTGAAGTTCGGCAACGAGGTCGCCACGATCAACAAGTACGCCGCCGAGCTGAAGGCCAAGGGCGTCAACTCGATCGTCGCGCTGATCCACGAGGGCGGCCTGCCGGCCAGCAGCACGTACAACTACGACTGCGGCGCGGCCGGCCAGGGCATCTCCGGCCCGATCGTCGACATCGCCAAGAACATCGACCCGGCGGTCGGCGCCATCGTCACCGGCCACACCCACAACGCCTACGCCTGCACCATCCCGGACCCCAAGGGCGTGCCGCGCTCGGTGACCAGCGCCGCCTCCTTCGGCCGGCTCTACACCGAGATCAACCTGAAGCTCGACAAGACCGACGGCAGCATCGTCCGCCCGTCCGTCAAGGCCGAGAACCACGTCGTGCGCCGGACGGTCGAGAAGGCCCCGGACATGACCCAGCTGATCGACCGCTACTCGAAGCTGGCCGCCCCGATCGCCAACCGTCCGATCGGCTACATCGCCTCGGACATCAACGGCCGCGGCAACAGCGACCCGGAGAAGCCGCTCGGTGACCTGATCGCCGACGCCCAGCAGGCCGGCCTCGCGGCCGCCGACAAGGGCGGCGCGCAGGTCGCCTTCATGAACCCCGGCGGCATCCGCTCCGACCTCGTCTACAAGGCGACCGGCGGCGAGGGCGACGGCGTGGTGACCTACGGCGAGGCGTTCACCGTCCAGCCGTTCACCAACATGATGCAGATCAAGACGCTCACCGGCGCCCAGCTGATCCAGCTGCTCCAGCAGCAGGTCAGCGGCTCCAACGAGGCCGCGCCGAAGATCCTGCAGCCGTCCAAGGGCCTCGCCTACACCCTGGACATGCGGAAGAAGGGCGCCGAGCGGGTCCTCGTCGACTCGATCCGCCTCAACGGCGCGCCGGTCGACCCGGCCGCCAAGTACCGGGTCGCGGCCAACGAGTTCCTGGCCGGTGGCGGCGACGGCTTCCCCGCCTTCGCGGCCGGCACCGACAAGCTCGTCGGCGCCTCCGACCTGGACGTGTTCGCCGCCTACCTCGGCGCCAACAGCTCGGCCGCCGCGCCGCTGAAGGCTCCGGCGCAGGACCGGATCAAGATCATCGGCCCGGGCGGCGACCTCGACTGAGTCGAAGGACGTCGGCCGTGAGCCGGCCGGGGCGGGGCGCTGTCGGGGCGCCCCGCCCCTTTTTCGTGCGCCCGTTCAGGTGGGTGAGGGCCCGCCCGGCAGGCGGACGGTGGCCAGCGCGCCCGGGCCGCCGTCCGGGGCCGGGCCCAGCGACACCTCGCCGCCCGCCTCCCGGACCGACTGCGCGACGATCGACAGCCCCAGCCCGGAGCCCGGCAGCTGGCGCGAGGACGGGGAGCGCCAGAACCGGTCGAAGACGTACGGGAGCTCGTCCGGCGGAATGCCCGGCCCGTGGTCGCGGACGGTCAGCACGCCGCGGTCCAGCCGGACCTCGATGCTGCCGCCGGGCGGGCTGTACTTGACCGCGTTGTCCAGCAGGTTGATCACCGCGCGCTCCAGCGCGGCGGCGTCGGCGTGCACGTACCAAGGCGCCACCGAGGTCTCGAAGACCAGCCCCGGGCCGCGCAGCTCGGCGCGCTCGACGGCCCGTGCGGCGAGCTCGTGCACGGCGACCACGGCGAGCGTGCGGACCGGGCGGGGGGAGTCCGGGCGGGAGAGCTGGAGCAGGTCGCCGATCAGCACGGTGAGCTCCTGCATCTGCGCCTTCAGGCTGCCGAGGAGCTTGCTGCGGGTGGCGGGCGGGAGCGGGCGGCCGGTCTCGTCGCTGCGGATCAGCAGGTCGACGTTGGTGCGCAGGGAGGTGAGCGGGGTGCGCAGCTCGTGCCCGGCGTCGGCGATCAGCCGGGTCTGCCGCTCGCGGGAGTTGGCGAGCGCGGTGCTCATCGAGTTGAACGAGGTGGAGAGCCGGGCGATCTCGTCCTCGCCGTGCACCGGGATGGTGGTGCCGACCTCCTCGGTGCGGGCGATGTGCTCGACGGCGTCGGTGAGCTGGTCGACCGGCTTGAGCGCGGACCGGGCCACCAGCCGCCCGGCGACCCCGGCGAGGATCACCCCGCCGAGCGCGACCCCGCCGAGGACGAGGGCGAGCTGGCGGAGGGATTCGTCGATGGCCTCGGTGGGGCTGGCGATCATGATGAGCGCAGGGGGGTACCCCGGGTCCTGGACGAGGGTGATCCGGACCATGGCGGGATCGCCGTTGGTGTAGTGCCCGTCGCGGATGAGGGACTGGCCCGGCTTCAGGCCCATGGCCTTGGCGTCGCCGGCCTCGACCACGATGGCCCGGGTGGCCGCGGGCGGCAGACAGACGACGGTCACCTGGCCGCCGAAGACGAACTGGGTGTCCCGCGGGGCCGGTGCGCCGGCGGTCGGTTGCAGGTTCGAGTTCTGGACGTTCTTGAGCGCGGCCTGCGGAGTCGTGGCGCAGTCCTTGGAGTTGGGCAGCGGGCCCCTGCCCCGGACGCTCTGCAGGTCGCTGCGGACCACGCCGTACATCCGCTCCTCCACGATGAACCAGCACGCCAGTGCCGAGAGCGCGATCGCCACCGCCACGGCCGCCGCGGTGAGGAAGGTGAGGCGGGTGCGCAGCGAGCGGGCGCGGTACCAGGCGGCGGGGCCGCCGGGGCGGCGCGGCACCCGGGGCGGCGCGAGCGGGGGCGGGGGGACGGTGTTCACGAGGCCGGACGGAGGGCGTAGCCGACTCCGCGGACGGTCTGGATGAGCCGGGGCATCCCGCCCTGCTCGGTCTTGCGGCGCAGGTACATCACGTACACGTCCAGCGAGTTGGAGGAGGGTTCGAAGTCGAAGCCCCAGACCGCCTTGAGGATCTGCTCGCGGGTGAGGACCTGGCGGGGGTGGGCGAGGAACATCTCCAGCAGCATGAACTCGGTGCGGGTCAGTTCCACCGGGCGGCCGGCCCGGGTGACCTCGCGGGTGGCGGTGTTCATCCGCAGGTCGCCGAAGGCGAGGACGTCGGTCCGCTCCTCGACGGCGGCCGCCCGGGCGGCGGCCTCGGTGGCGAGCGCGTTGCGGCGGAGCAGGGCGCGCACCCGGGCGAGCAGCTCGTCGAGTTCGAAGGGCTTGGCGAGGTAGTCGTCGGCGCCGACGTCGAGGCCGGTGACCCGGTCGCCGACGGCGTCGCGGGCGGTGAGCATCAGCACCGGGACGGTGTCGCCGCGCGAGCGCATCCGGCGGACGGCGGTGAGGCCGTCCATCCGGGGCATCATGATGTCGAGCAGGACGAGGTCCGGCCGGTCGCGTTCGACGGATTCGAGGGCCTCGTAGCCGTCGGTGGCGGTGCTGACCTCGTAGCCCTCGAAGGCGAGGCTGTTCTCCAGGGCGTCCCGGAGAGCGGGTTCGTCGTCGACCACGAGGAGCCGGGCGGCGGTGGGCTGCCCGGGCTCGGCGGGGGTGCGGTCGTCGGCGGACGGGGTCATCGGCGGTTGCCCTTTCTGGTGGGTCGGAGGCCCTGCTCGGTCAATTGTCGGGCGTGCTCAGACGTTCCGGCCGGACTGCAGCTGCGGCAGCACCCGCTTGATGTCGTCGATCGGGATGGCGAAGCCGAGGCCGACGCTGCCGGCGCCGCTGCCGCCGGCGGTGGCGCTCGACCCGCTGGGCGAGTACATGGCCGAGTTGATGCCGATGACCCGGCCGTCGGCGCCGATCAGCGGGCCGCCGGAGTTGCCGGGGTTGAGCGCGGCGTCGGTCTGGAAGGCCTGGTAGGTGGCGGTCTCGCCGCCGCTCGGCTGCGGGGCGGTGCCGCGCAGTCCGGGCAGGTCGGGGTAGCCGAAGCCGCCGTTGCCGGTGGTGGAGCCCTCGTCGAGCCGGACGGTGACCTCGCGGTGTTCGGCGCTGATGATGCCGGAGGTGACGGTGCCGGTGAGGCCCTCGGGGTTGCCGATGGCGACGACCGGGTCGCCGACCGAGACGGCGGAGGAGTCGCCGAGGGTGGCGGGGGTGGGGTTCTTCGCCCCGGTGGCGGTGATCACGGCGGCGTCGAGGGACTTGTCGGTGCCGGTGAGGGT
The DNA here is from genome assembly GCF_040683335.1 of Kitasatospora sp. NPDC093806. NCBI lineage: Bacteria > Bacillati > Actinomycetota > Actinomycetes > Kitasatosporales > Streptomycetaceae > Kitasatospora > Kitasatospora sp. NPDC093806. The sequence continues at coordinate 81,266 of NZ_JBFBDO010000014.1, read as the reverse complement.
GGCCCGGGCGGTGGAGCCGTCGTGGAAGGTGACGGTGATCTGGCCGCCGGCGGCCGCGCCGGAGACCACGTGGTAGTTGGTGAGGATCTGGCCGCCGGTGGTGAGCACCACGCCGGTGCCGGTGGCGGTGCCGTTCGCGGTCTTGACGGTGATCTGGACGACGCTGGGCGAGACGGCGGCCGCGATGGCGGCGACGTCGGCGCCGCCGTCGGCGCGGGCGGCGACCGGGCTGGCGAGGGTGCCGGTGCGGCGGGCGGATTCGTGGCCCTGGGTGGCGATGACGCCGCCGGTCACCCCGCCGAGCACGGCGGCGATCGCCGCGACGGCGGTGACCAGGGCGAGCCGGCCGCGCAGCAGGCCGCGCCGGGCCCGGTGGCCGGGGGCGGCGGGCCCGTCGGGGGTGGCGGCCGGTCCGTCGGCCTCGGGCGGGTACGGCGGGGCGGGCGGCATCGGCGGTGCGGCGGGCGGGGGCGGGGGAGGCGTGCCGACGGCCGGGTGGACGGTGCTGCCGAGGACGGTGCCCGGGATGACCTGAGGCTGCCCGTACGGGGCCGGGCCGTCGTACGGCGCGGCCGGGTCCTGCTCGTCGGGGCGGGGCCACTGCTGGTGATCGCTCATGGCGACCAACGTCGGCCCGCCGGATGAGAATCCGGTGAGAGTGCGCTCAGAAGCCTCCGAGAAGCCCGTTGACTTCTCATAAAGCCTGGTCAGCGCTATTCGGCCGGCTGCTCCGGGGTGCAGCCGCAGGAACGCCGGATGACCAGGCGCGACGGGAACTTGCGGACCCGCTCGGTGTCCGATCCGGGCACCATCAGCGAGTCGTCCAGCACCAGGTCGACCGCAGCCCGGGCCATCGCGTCGCGGTCGGAGGCGACGGTGGTGAGCGGCGGGTCGGCCAGCGCGGCCTCCGGCACGTCGTCGAAGCCGGCCACCGCGAGGTCCTGCGGCACCTTCAGGCCGAGCTCGCGGGCCGCGCGCAGCACGCCGATCGCCTGGTCGTCGGTGGAGCAGAAGATCGCCGGCGGCCGGTTCGGGGAGCGCAGCACCTCCAGCGCGACGTCGTACGCGCCGTAGCGGTGGAAGGGCGCGTCGATCAGGTGCGGTTCGGTGGGCAGGCCGTGCGCGTCCATGGCGCGCTGCCAGCCCTCGACGTGGTCGATGACCGGGTCTCCGGGGGCGGGGGACTCGACCGGGCCGCCGAAGCAGGCCACGTACGGGTGCCCGTGCGCCTCCAGCAGGTGGCGGACGACGGCCTCGGCGCCGCCCACGTCGTCGGTGACCACCGCGACGTCGTCGATCGCCTCGGGGCGGCGGTGCAGCAGCACCACCTTCGCGCCCTCCATGGCGGCGAACTCCTCGGCGGCCCGCTGCGAGGGGCCCTGGCTGACCAGGATCAGGCCGGAGACCCGCATGCCGAGGAAGGCGCGGACGTAGTGGACCTCGCGGTCGTCGACGTAGTCGGAGTTGCCGATCAGCACGAGCTTGCCGCGCTCGGAGGCGGCGCGTTCCACGGCGTGCGCCATCTCGGCGAAGAACGGCTGGCGGGCGTCGGGGACGACCATGCCGATCAGGTTGGTGCGGCGGGAGGCCATCGCCTGCGCGACGCTGTTCGGCCGGTAGCCGAGCTGCTCGATCGCGGCGAGCACCTTCTCGCGGGTGGCGGGCGCGACGGGGCGCGGCCCGTTGTTGATGACGTAGCTGACGACCGCGGTCGAGGTACCAGCCAGCCGGGCTACATCGTCGCGCGTCACTTTGGCCACGGGTGGAGTCTACGCGTGTGGCGTGTGGTGGGGCAGTGGGGACTTCGGCCCGTGCGGGGGTGGGCGCGGGCCGGCCCGGGACAGGGCGGGGCGAATGCGGACAGGCCGGGCGGGCGGGCCGGGCGGACCGTGCCCCGCCCGGCCGGCGGGTCAGCTCTCCAGGGGGGCGGGGGCGCGTCGGGCGGCCGGTTCGGGCCGGTCGGTCCGGTCGCCCTTCTCCGGCTTCTCCGGGACGACGAAGCGGTAGCCGACGTTGCGGACGGTGCCGATCAGGCCCTCGTGCTCGACGCCGAGCTTGGCCCGCAGCCGCCGCACGTGCACGTCCACCGTCCGGGTGCCGCCGAAGTAGTCGTAGCCCCACACCTCCTGCAGCAGCTGCGCCCGGGTGAAGACCCGGCCGGGGTGCTGGGCGAGGTACTTGAGCAGCTCGAACTCCTTGAAGGTGAGGTCGAGCACCCGGCCCTTGAGCTTGGCCGAGTAGGTGGCCTCGTCGACCGAGAGGTCGCCGCTGCGGATCTCCATCGGGCTGTCGTCGGCCGTCACCTGGAGCCGGCCCATCGCCAGCCGGAGCCGGGCCTCGACCTCGGCGGGGCCGGCGGTGTCGAGCAGGACGTCGTCGATGCCCCACTCGGCGGTGACGGCGGCCAGGCCGCCCTCGGTCACCACCAGGATCAGCGGACTGCCGATGCCGGTGGAGCGCAGCAGCTGGCAGAGGCTGCGGATCTGCGGCAGGTCGCGCCGGCCGTCGACCAGGATGACGTCGGCGCTGGGGGTGTCGACCAGGGCCGACCCCTCGGCCGGGGCCACCCGGACGTTGTGCAGCAGCAGTCCCAGCGCGGGCAGGACCTCAGCGGAGGGTTGCAGCGCGTTGGTGAGGAGGAGCAGAGAACTCATACCCGGTAGTCCCCTTTCCGGGTCGTCGCGGTCGCACCCCGGCTGCCGCCACAGCCGGATGGCGCAGGTGCTGATGAGGGGGAGGAGGCGGACGCGCGGGGGGATCCGGAGGATTCGCCGGCGCGCACGGCGGAACGGGGCGCGCGCCGGAGGTCCCGCAACCCTCGGTGCACCGTTCCTGCCCTGCTCATCCCGCGAACCTTCCGGTCCTGTCCCGTCCCGGGCGGCGGCCCGGAGCCGGGATCGTCCGACACCCCGGCCTGGTCCCGGCACGTCGTTGTGCCGCGAGTCGGGCGGGGCGGTCCCTGCGTGGCGCCGGGGGTGGGCCGACGATTCGCAAGGACGTCCGTACTGGCGTCCTGAAAGCACAAAAGGATCCGGGGGCGACTCTGCCCGGATCCCTCAGGGGTCGAGGATAGCCGACCGGCCCCCGCGCCGGGAGGGCCCGAAACCGGCGGTTCGGCCTTTTCGGACGCGCCCCGGGTGAGCCTGGCCACAGCTTCACGGCGCCCGCGGCGGGCGCCGGACCGAGCGCCGGCCAGGGCGATTGCCGCTCGCGCGGGCGCACACGCCATCATGGGGACGCACATCGGCGGCACCGTGCGCGTACACCTTCCGGGCGAGGCGCGGCCGCCCCGGTGATGCACCCGGCCGGGGTACCGGGCCCGGGTCGAGGACGACGAGAAGGGGTTGCCATGGGCGCGACCACCGGGCACGACCCGGCGGCCGCCGTTCGGGTGGGCGGCACGATCCGCTACTGGGCGGCGGCGAAGTCGGAGGCCGGGGTGGCCGAGGAGCCGTACCTGGCGGCGACCCTCGCCGAGGCGCTGGCGGACGCCAGGCAGCGGCACGCGGACCGGCCGAAGCTCGTCCGGCTGCTGGGACACTGCTCCTACCTGGTGGACGGCTCGCCGGTGGGCGGCCGTGACCACGCGACCGTGGCCCTCACCGAGGGCGGCACGGTCGAGGTCCTCCCGCCGTTCGCGGGCGGGTGAGCGGCGTGACCGAGACGAACGGGACTCCCGAGGGCCGGCCGCAGCCGCCCTACCAGCCGCATCCGCAGCAGCAGTATCCGTACGGGCAGGTGCCGCAGGCGCCGCAGGGGTACCAGGACCAGCAGGCGCCGCACGGGTACGCCCCGCAGCAGGCGTACGCGCCGGATCCCTATGCACAGCAGGGGCTCGCGGCGCAGCCGCACGCCCCCGGCGCCGGTCAGGCGCCGTACAGCGGGTACCCGGGGCAGCCGCCGACGGGGTACGGACAGCAGCCGTACGGGCAGCCGGCGTACGGCGCGGGGCCGGGCGTGGACGACGCCGCGACCGCGCTGCTTCCGCCGGTACCGCCGCTGGACGACGCGGCGGCGACCACTCTGCTTCCCCCGGTGCCGCCGATGGAGGACGCGGCGGCCACCGCGCTGCTCCCGCCGGTGGTGGTGTCGGGCGCGATGCCGACGGGCGCTCCGGGACAGCCGCAGGCCCGGGCACCCCGGCACGGACAGGCCCCGGGTTACCCGCAGGCGCAGGCGCAGGCCCCGGGCTACCCGCAGGCTCACCTCCAGGCGCCCGCCCAGCCGCAGGCGCCGGGCTACGCCCAGGCTCCGGCCCCCGGCCACGCGCAGGCCCCCGGCTACCCGCAGGCGCCGGTTCCGGCGCCGGGGCAGGGGCTGGACCAGCCCACCATGACGCTGAAGCGCCCGGTGGCCCCGGAGCCGGAGCCGCTGACGACCGACCCGGCCGCCGCCCGGGCCGCGCGCGCCGCTCGGGCCGCGCAGAACGCGCAGCAGCCGAGGAACCCGCAGGCGGCCCCCGCCGCACCGTTCCCCGGCCCGACCGCGGTGCCCGCGCAGCCGGCCCCGGCGTCCGCGGCCGCCCCGGCGGCCCCCGTCGTCCGGACCGGTTCGCCGATCATCGACCCGGGCCTCCAGCCGGCCCTGATCACCGCCGGCGCGGCCGCCCTGCTGGCCGGTGGCGCCGCGCTCGGGCAGTTCGCGCTGGCCCTGGTGGTCGCGCTGCTCCAGGGCCTGACGGCGGCCGGCTGGTTCCGGCTGAACGGCATGTGGCCGGCCCGGCAGGGCATCGCACTGGCCGCGCTGGCCGGTCTGGTGGCCGACGTGGCGGTGCTGCTGTCCGACACGGAGAACGGCACGGGGGCGGTGGTCGGCACCCTGGGCGGGTTCTTCCTGCTGGTCCTGGTGCTGCAGACGTTCCGGCCGGCCGATCCGAAGGAGCGGTTCTACGCGCTGACGGTGCTCGGTTCGGCGACCGTGGTGACGGTGCTCTGCACCGCGCTGCTGCTGGCGGACTGGGTGCCGGCGGCGGTCGGGGCGGTCGCGCTGGCGACCCTGCTCGCGGCGGCGCCGCTGCCCGGTCCGAAGTGGCTGGGCCCGCTGCTCGGTCTGCTGGCGGCGGTCGGCCTGGGCTTCGCGGTCGGCGCCCCGCCGTTCCTGGGCGTGGCGGCGGGCCTCGGCGCGCTGATCGGCCGCCGGGTGGCCGGGTACGACTTCCCGTCCCGGTTCGTGCACATGACGGCGGGCGTGGCGCTGCCGCTCGCGGTGGCCTCGCCGCTGGTCTGGATGGCCACCGCACTGCTGGGCTGACCCGCGCCGGGTGTCCCCGGCCCTCTCCACGACGTCCCGCCCCGGAACCATGCTCCGGGGCGGGACGTCGTACGGTCGTGCGGGAGCGGCCGCACCGGAGCGGCCGGGTCCGGTGGACGCGACGGCGACCGGCGACGACGGGGGAGAGCGATGCGCGGCTGGCTGAAGGCGACGATCGGCTTGGTGGTGCTCTCGGGCGTGCTGGTGGGCGCCGACCGGATCGCCGTGGGCGTGGCCGAGGACGAGGCGGCCGAGCAGCTGCTGAAGACCGGCCGGATGAGCCAGCGCCCGGACGTGTCGATCGAGGGTTTCCCCTTCCTCACCCAGGTCGTGTCGATGAAGCTGGACGAGGTCCGGATCTCGGCGGACGGGCTGACCGTCGGGGACGGCAGCCACCAGGTGGCGCTGCGCTCGTTCAAGGCCGAGCTGGCGGGTGTCGCGGTGAGCGACGGCATGACCAGCGCCACCGTGGACAGCGGGACGGGCAGCGGTCTGATCTCCTACGCGGACCTGTCCCAGTTGCTGCCGCCAGCCTCGGAGCTGGTGCCGAACGCGTCCCGGCTCTCGCTCGGCGGCGGCAGCCGGCTGACCCTCTCCTACGGCGGCCCGGGCAAGATCAAGGCCTCGCTGGGGCCGTTCCCGGTCGGTGAGGGCTCGGTGCGCAGCCAGGGCAACACCGTGACGGTGGAGGGGTTCCGGCTGACCTCGATGGCCGCCGTGCTGGCCGGGCTGAGCAATCCGACCCTCGACCCGATGAGCTTCACCCTCTCCTCGCTGCCCGCCGGGCTGAACCTGGCCGCGGTCACGCCGCTGGAGGAGGGCCTCCGGCTGAGCTTCGACGGCAAGGGCGTCAAGCTCATCGGCTGAGCCTCGCCCCCTCCTCCTGTTCCGCTCCGCGAGACGCGCTGTCCAGCGCCGGCCGCGGAGCGGTGTCGTTCCCGCCTCCTGGCGGCTCCCCGGGCGGCTGCCGTGCAGGCCACGGCTGGTTCCCGATGCCCATGGAAGGGTCAAATCCCAGTATGCGAGCCATATGGTCTCAGCATTCGATACGCTGATGACAGCGGGCATCGGGTGTCCCTAGCATCGTCCGCATGAAGCGACAGACGGACCTCACGAAGCGGCGGGCGGTAGACCTGTGCCGCGTGGCCGCCTGTCTGTGTCGAATGCGTTAACTCGGCGTCCTGGCAGGGCATTTGCCGCCCGCCGCCGATTTCTCCGGTGACCTGCGCCGGCCCTTCCGGCCGGGCCTCGTCGCCGTACCCCGCAGAGCAGCGCCCGGCCGTGCCGCACACCGCCTCCCGTCCCACGATTCGGACAGGGATTCGGACCGGCCGTCGACGGGCGACCCGCACCACCGCTGAGCCGCAGCCCCCGAAGCAGCAAAGCAGCAGCCGCAGACACCTTCCGCCAACCGCCCCCGGATGGAGAACATCACCATGAGCCGCAGCGACGTCCTGGTCGACGCCGACTGGGTCCAGGCCCGCCTGGACGACCCGAAGGTCGTCATCGTCGAGGTCGACGAGGACACCTCCGCCTACGACAAGAACCACATCCGCAACGCGGTCCGGATCGACTGGAAGAAGGACCTCCAGGACCCGGTCCGCCGCGACTTCATCGACCAGGCCGGCTTCGAGGCGCTGCTCAGCGCCAAGGGCATCGCCAACGACGACACCGTCGTCCTGTACGGCGGCAACAACAACTGGTTCGCCTCGTACGCCTACTGGTACTTCAAGCTGTACGGCCACGGTGACGTCCGACTGCTCGACGGCGGCCGCAAGAAGTGGGAGCTGGACTCCCGAGACCTGGTCTCCGAGGTGCCGCAGCGCACCGCGACCGAGTACACGGCGCAGGCCGCCGACTCCTCGATCCGCGCCTTCCGCGACGACGTGCTCGCCGCCATCGGCACCCTGAACCTGGTCGACGTCCGCTCGCCCGACGAGTTCTCCGGCAAGCTGCTCGCCCCGGCGCACCTCCCGCAGGAGCAGTCGCAGCGCCCCGGCCACGTGCCGAGCGCCCGCAACATCCCGTGGGCCAAGAACGCCAACGACGACGGCACCTTCAAGAGCGACGACGAGCTCAAGGCCCTGTACGAGGCCGAGGGCGTCGACCTGGCGACGGACACCATCGCCTACTGCCGCATCGGCGAGCGCTCCGCGCTCACCTGGTTCGTGCTGCACGAGCTGCTCGGCCAGGAGAACGTGAAGAACTACGACGGCTCCTGGACCGAGTACGGCAGCCTCGTCGGCGTGCCGATCGAGCTCGGCAACTGAGCCACCGGCTCCACCCGTAAGGCAGAAGGGAAACAAGACAATGTGCGGTGCGAAGGCCGGCGGCCCGGACCTGGCAGGAGTTGACGTGGCGAACGAGACGATCATCCAGGGTTCGGTGACCCGCGACGGTGAGCCGGTCAACGGCTACGTCCGACTGCTCGACGAGGGCGGCGAGTTCACGGCCGAGGTGCCCACCTCGGCGACCGGCCAGTTCCGGTTCTTCGCCCGCCCGGGCAAGTGGACCCTGCGGGCGCTCATCCCGGGCCAGACCGTGGACCGCCAGGTGGTCGCCTCCCAGGGCAACCTGACCGAGGTCGCGATCGCGGTCTGATCGGCGGATCGGCGGAATGTATGACCGAGGGCCCCTGCCACGCAGGGGCCCTCGGTCATACCGTGGAAGGGTGCAGTCCCGTCGGCGCCGCCGCTACTACTTCGCCATGATGGGCGTCTGCCTGGGCCTCTTCGTCCTGGCCTGGGGAGTGGTGCGGTTCTTCTCCGTCCCGGCGGCGATCGGCATGTGCGTGGTCGCGATGGTCATCCCGCCCGCCGCCGCGGTGTTCGCCAACAAGCGCGACCCCGAGGACGACTGGTGGAACGACCCGCGCTGGGAGGACCCGAAGTGGGACGAGCCCGGCCACGACCGGGACCGCCCCGATCACCGGGATCAGTAGACGAGCGCCTGCACGCCGTCGGCCATGATCTCGCTGACGAAGACCTGGGCGCCCGCGATCCGGACACCCTCGACGGTGTCCTTCGGCTCGATCCCGCGCCGCACCGCGCACTGGGTGCACAGCGTGACCGTGCCGGCGGCCAGGATCGACTCCAGCAGGTCCGGCAGCGGCGCCGCGTGCGGCAGCTCGAACTCCGCCGCGCGCCCCGGCAGCGCGAACCAGGACGACTCCCCGGTCAGCCAGAGCGAGATCTCGACCCCGCTGGCGGCGGCCACCGCCGCCACCGTGAACGCCTGCGAGCACCGCTCCGGCGCGTCCGCCCCGGCGGTCACCTTGATGACAAGCTTCTTCGACATACCGCCACCCTAGCCACGGGATCGCCGACGTGGTGGGGCTCACCGCGACCCGTCGGCACCCTCCCGATAGAGTGAGCGCCAGCAAAATCCACCACACTGTCGCCGCCTGGGAGCCACCCGTGTCCGGTCTGGAAATCTTCTTCGACGGTCTGCTGGCCCTGATGGCCGTGCTGATCACCTGGTTCGCCATCTTCTCGGTGATGAAGCTGTACCAGGGCCAGCGCTGAGCGGCTGCCGTACGGTTGGAGTAGCCCCGCACCGACGACAGCGACCAGGAACATGATCGAGATCCCCTCAGACCTCCACCGGGACGTGGTCCCGCTCGCCTTCCTCCTCGGCACTTGGGAGGGCGCGGGCGTCTATGACTTCCCCGGCACCGAGAAGTGCAACTTCGGCCAGGAGATCGTCATCCGCCACGACGGACGGCCCTTCCTGGAGTTCCGCTCCCGCACCTGGGTGCTGGACAACGAGGGCGAGAAGGTCCGCCCGCTGGAGAACGAGCACGCGTTCTGGCGCATCACCAGCAACCACCAGGGCACCAGCGGCGTCCGCGGCATCGAGATCTCCTCGGTCCGCGACGACGGCACGGTGGAGATCTGGTACGGCGAGCTGGCCGACGGCAAGCCGCAGATCGACGTCTCCACCGACGCGGTGGCCCGGATCGAGGGCTCCCCGGAGTACTCGGGCGGCAAGCGCCTGTACGGCTTCGTCAACGAGGAGCTGCTCTGGGTGGGCGAGAAGGCGGCCCCGAACGTGTCGCTGCGGCCGTACATGTCCGCGCAGCTGAAGAAGGTGCTCAGCCCGGCGCAGCTGATCAAGGACATCAACGACCTGCCGGACGACGGCATCGCGTTCTTCAAGTAGGCGTGACAGCCCACCGCGGCGCATTCGTGTAGGGACCGGCCCCGGGCCGGTCCCTACACTTGTTTCCAGGACCCCCGACGTTTGGCAGGGACAGGACCCGTGGCGGACACCGGCACCACCGACTGGCAGCTCTCCGGCGACTGGAAGGCCGACCTGCGCGAGCGCGGCTACCGGCTCACCCCGCAGCGACAGCTCGTCCTGGAGGCGGTCGGCGCGCTCGACCACGCCACCCCGGACGACATCCTCTGCCACGTCCGGCAGACCGCCAGCGGCGTCAACATCTCCACCGTCTACCGGACCCTGGAGCTGCTGGAGGAGCTCGGCCTGGTCTCGCACGCCCACCTCGGCCACGGCGCCCCGACCTACCACCTGGCCGGCCGGCACCACCACCTGCACCTGGTCTGCCGGGACTGCGACCAGGTCACCGAGACCGGCACCGAGATCGCCCAGCCGCTGATCGACAGCCTGCGCGCGCGGCACGGCTTCGACACCGACCTCAAGCATTTCGCCATCTTCGGCCGCTGCGCCGACTGCACCGCCAAGCGCGCCGGGGAGCAGCCGTAAGCTTGCCGGTATGACCGGTCTGAAGAGTCCGCTGCTTGCGCTGCCCGGAGCCGTCCCCGCCGAGGGGACCGACGAGGGCGTGGCCGCCCACTACGGTGACCTGTTCCGCGAGCAACGCAACCTGGCCCGGGGCACCGGGTTCGTGGACCTCTCGCACCGCGGCGTGCTCACCGTCACCGGCGAGGACCGGCTGAGCTGGCTGCACCTGCTGCTGACCCAGCACGTCAGCGCGCTGCCGGCGCAGCAGGCCACCGAGGCGCTGGTGCTCTCCCCGAACGGGCACGTCGAGCACGCCCTCTACCTGGTCGACGACGGCACCACCACCTGGGCGCACGTCGAGCCGGGCACCCAGCAGGCGCTGATCGGCTACCTGGAGAGCATGAAGTTCTTCTACCGGGTCGAGGTGGCGGACGCGACCGCCGACTACGCGGTGGTCCACCTGCCGGCCGGCTCCACCGCCCCCACCGACGGCGCGGCGGCCGTCCGCGAGCTGCCGTACGGGCGGGACCTGTTCCTGCCGCGCGCCGAGCTGGCGACGCTGACGAAGGGGTACGGCCCGGCGGCCGGCGTCTGGGCGTACGAGGCGCTGCGGATCGAGGGCCACCGGCCTCGGCTCGGCTTCGAGACCGACCACCGGACCATCCCGCACGAGGTGGACTGGCTGGCCACCGCGGTCCACCTGCAGAAGGGCTGCTACCGGGGGCAGGAGACGGTCGCCCGGGTGCACAACCTGGGCCGTCCGCCGCGCCGGCTGGTCTTCCTGCACCTGGACGGCACCGAGGAGGTGCTGCCCCCGCACGGGACGGAGGTGCGGCTCGCCTCGGACCCGCAGGGGCGGGCGCTCGGCGTCGTCACCTCCTCGGCGCGCCACCACGAGCTGGGGCCGATCGCGCTGGCCGTGGTGAAGCGGAACGTGCCGGTGGACGCGGTGCTGCTGGCCGGCACGGTGCCGGGGACGCAGGACGTGATCGTCCCGCAGTAGCCGCCCGGCCGCCCGGCTAGATCTCGACGAGGACGGTGAACGGGCCGTCGTTCACCAGGGCGACCTTCATGTCCGCGCCGAACCGGCCGGTCTCGACCTTGGCGCCGAGCGCGCGCAGCTGGGCGACCACCTCGTCCACCAGCGGCTCGGCGACCGGGCCGGGCGCGGCCGCGTTCCAGGTGGGGCGGCGGCCCTTGCGGGCGTCGCCGTAGAGCGTGAACTGGCTGATGACCAGCAGCGGGGCGCCGATGTCCGAGCAGGACTGCTCGACGCCCTCGTCGTTCGCCGGCAGCAGCCGCAGGGTCCAGAGCTTGCGGGCCAGCTGGGCGGCCTTGGCGGGGGTGTCGTCGTGGGTGACGCCGACCAGGACGCACAGGCCCGGCTCCTCGATCGCGCCCACGGTCTCGCCGGCCACCGTCACCCGGGCCTCGGTCACTCGCTGCACCACTGCTCGCATGCGGCCATTCTGCCGGAGCCGGTGGGGGCTTCCGGGAGGGGGCGCCCGCAGGCCTCCTGGGGGCGCTCTGAGGCCTGGCGCGCGCCGGGTAGCGTACGCCTGCGCGCTCCTTGGCGCCGCTCTCCCAGCGGAAAGCTTCGGTCGTATCAGCCACCCCTCTTCGCCAGGGGGCCGTTCGGGTGCACGGGCGGTGCGGCGGCGTGGGGCGGAGTGGCACGCTGGTGGACCGTACGAGGGGTCCGGGGCGCAAGGTCCGCCGCGCCGGGCCCGGTTCGGCCGGGCGGTCGAGCCGGTAGGTCAGGCGTTCCGGCCGGGTCGCCCCCACGGGTGGCCCCGGCCGGGGGCGGGAACCTCCGCCGGGCGTCCGGGCGTGTTCCGGGACGCCCGGGAACGTCACGGGTGCGCGCCACCGGGCGTGCGCGACGGGAACGGGCCGGACCGGCGGCAGACGACGGGGTGCCGCGAGCGGGCGGGATCGGACGACGGCAGGTGGTTGGGTGATGGACGCGATCAGCGCGGCGCAGGACCGGTACGGGCGGGTGTCCGAGGACCCCGGGTCCGGCCCCGGGCCGGACCTGGGCCGACTGGGCCTGGACCAGCTGCGGACCCTGCGCCGGGAGACCCTGGAACAGGAGGCCGACCTCTCCTACCTGCGGCGGCTGCTGCACGGGCGGATGGACATCCTGCTCGCCGAGCTGGACCGCCGCCCCGGCGGCGCGGCCCGCCCGGCGGAGGCGGACGGCGAGGCGGACCCGGGGGAGCCGGCCGGCGCCCTGCTGGCGCGGCTGGCGGCGATCCTGACGGACGCGCCGTCCACCGTCCGCCGCTCGGCCCGGCACGTCACGCTGGGGCCGCCGCGCGGCGAGCAGTCCCAGTTGGAGGCGGACGCGCTGATGGGCGACGTCCAGCTGGCGGACCTGCCCGCGCACCCCGCCGAGGACCTGCTGGCGGCGCTGGAACGGCTGCGCGCGCACGAGCGCGAGGTGTCCGGGCGGCGGCAGCGGCTGCTGCGGACGGCGGACGGCTGCAACGCGGAGATCACCCGCAGGTACCGTGATGGGGAAGCGCGGGTCGACGACCTGCTCGCGGGCGGCCCGCTCTGACGGGTGCGGCGCCGGGGGCGGGGTCGGGCCCGGCTCGCCCCCGGCCCACCCTCACCCTCCGGAAGGCTTCCGCCATGTCCCACTCCGCCGCCCTGCCCGTGCTCGCCGAGGTCGTCCGCTCGGGTTTCACCGAGGGCCGGCACCACGGCTCGCTGGTGCTGCTGGCCGCCGACGGCTCGGTCGAGTTCGCGCTGGGCACGCCGGACGCGCCGGTCTTCCCGCGCTCCTGCGCCAAGCCGTTCCAGGCGGTGGCCACGCTGCGGGCCGGGCTGGCGATCGAGGGCGAGCTGCTGGCGCTGGCGGCCTCCAGCCACTCTGCGGAATCGTTTCACCTTGACGGCGTGCGGCGGATACTCGCCGAGGCCGGCCTGGACGAGACCGCCCTGCGGACCCCGGCCGACCTCCCGCTCGACGACACCGAGGCCGAGCTGCTCCTGAAGTCCGGCGGCGACCGCGCCCCGATCCTGATGGACTGCTCCGGCAAGCACGCCGGCTGGCTGGCCGCCTGCGTGGCCAACGACTGGCCCGTCGACAGCTACCTCGACCCCGCCCACCCGATCCAGCTGCTGGCCCGCGAGGCCCTGGAGGAGGCCGTCGGCGAGCCCGCCGCGCACCTCGGCGTCGACGGCTGCGGCGCGCCGCTGCTGGCGGTCGGCCTGACCGGCCTGGCCCGCGGCTACCGGGCCCTGCTGCTGGCCGAGCCCGGCACCCCGCAGCGCCGGGTGGCCGACGCGATGCGCGCGCACCCCGAGTACGTGGCCGGCACCCGCCGCGCCGACACCTGGCTGATGCGGGCGGTCCCGGGCGCGCTCTCCAAGATGGGCGCCGAGGCGGTCCAGGTGGTGGCGCTGCCGGACGGGCGGGCGCTCGCCTTCAAGATCGACGACGGCGCGGAGCGGGCCCGCGGGCCGGTCCTGGCGGCCGCCCTGCGCCGGCTCGGCGTCACCACCGAGGACGGCACCCTCGACCGGATCGCCGCCGCCCCGCTGTTCGGCGGCGGCGTCCCGGTGGGAGAGATCCGGGCGGCCTTTTAGGGACACCCGCGGGCCCTGTCCGGCGGTCGCCGGAGTGCGGGCGGGCGGGCTCCGGTGCACGGTGGACGGGGGCCGTCGCACAGCTGAGGGAGTCCGTCATGAGCGAGCACGTGTACCGGGTGACCGAGATCGTCGGGTCCTCGACCGAGAGCATCGACGCCGCGATCCGCAACGGCGTCGAGCGGGCCTCCCGGACGCTGCGCAACCTCGACTGGTTCGAGGTGACGCAGATCCGGGGCCACCTCGCGGACGGCGGGATCAAGCACATCCAGGTCGGCCTGAAGATCGGCTTCCGGCTGGACGACGAGGCCGACGGCGAGGGCTGACGGCGCGGGCTGACGGCGCGGGCCGGCCGTCACCCGCGTCCCGTCACCCGCGCCCCGTCACCCGCGCTCGGGCAGGACCAGCGGGACCCCGGTGCGCGGGTGCGGCAGCACCTCGACCGGGTGCCCGTACACCTCGCTGAGCAGCGGCGCGCGCAGCACCTCGGCCACCGGCCCGGCGGCGACCGTCGCGCCGCCGGTCAGCAGGACGACGCGGTCCGCGTAGGCCGCCGCCAGCGTGAGGTCGTGCAGCACCACGACCACGCCGTCCCCGGCGGCGGCCCGGGCCCGGGCGAGGCGCAGTACCAGCTCCTGGTGGCGCAGGTCGAGCGCGGCGGTCGGTTCGTCGAGCAGCAGCAGCGGCGTCCGCTGGGCGAGCACCCGGGCCAGCGCGACCCGGGCCCGTTCGCCGCCGGAGAGCGCGGTGAACGGCCGTCCGGTGAAGGCGGTGGACTCGGTGGCGGCCATCGCCTCGGCCACCACCGCGTCGTCCTCGGCGGCGGCCGCCGTGCCGGCCCAGGGGGCGCGGCCCATCCGGACCACCTCGTCCGCCGGGAACGGGAAGGAGAGGGCGGCGGCCTGCGGCAGCAGCGCGCGCCGCCGGGCGAGTTCGGCGGGCCGGTAGCCGGCCAGTGGGCGGCCCGCCAGCCGGACCTCGCCGGCGGTCGGCGGGAGGTCGCCGGCCAGCACGGAGAGCAGGGTGGACTTGCCGGCGCCGTTCGGTCCGAGCAGCGCGACCACCTCGCCGGCGGTGACCCGGACGTCGGCGCCGGTGAGCGGTTCGCGTCCGCCGACGGTGAGCCGGACGGCCTCGGCGGTGAGCAGTTCGGTGCCGGGGGCGGGGCGTTCGGGGGCGTCGGATCGGTTGCGCGGCCTCATGCCGAGTCTCATGCCCAGCCTCCCTGCTTGGTCCGGGTGCGGCGCAGCAGCCAGAAGAAGAACGGGCTGCCGATCAGCCCGGTGAGCACGCCGAGCGGGAGTTCGGCCGGTTCGGCGAGGGTGCGGGCGGCGAGGTCGGCGGCGACCAGGACGAACGCGCCGCCGAGCGCGGAGGCGGGCAGCAGGAAGCGGTGGCCGGGTCCGGCGGCCATCCGCAGCAGGTGCGGGACGATCAGGCCGACGAAGCCGATGATGCCGCTGACCGCGACGGCGGCGGCGGTGAGCAGGGCGACCACGGTGATCAGGGTCAGCCGCATCCGTTCGACGTCCACGCCGAGGTGGCGGGCGGAGCGTTCGCCGAGCGCCAGCAGGTCCAGCCGCCGGGCGTGGCGCGGGGCGAGGGCCAGGCCGACGAGGGCGAACGGGAGAACGGCGAGCACCTTGCCCCAGGTGGCCTGGGAGAGCGAGCCGAGCTGCCAGAAGGTGACCTGGCTGATCGCGGCGGTGTCGGCGGTGAACAGGAAGAGGCCGATCAGCGCGCCGCAGAAGGCGTTCACGGCGACCCCGGTGAGGAGCAGCGTGACCACCTCGCTGCGGCCGCCGGAGCGGGACATCGCGTAGACCGCGAAGACGGTCAGCAGGCCGGTGGCGAAGGCGAAGACGGTGACCGTCCAGGTGCCGAAGACGTCCAGGCCGAGCACGATGCAGCCGACCGCGCCGACCGCACCGCCGGAGGAGACGCCGATCACGGCCGGTTCGGCGAGCGGGTTGCCGAAGACGCCCTGCATCAGGGCGCCGGCGCAGCCGAGCGAGGCGCCGACCAGCAGGGCCAGCACCACCCGGGGGAGCCGGACGTTCCAGAGCACCGATTCGGGGACGCGGTCGAGCGGGTGGCCGCCGAGGCCGAGCCGGTGGGCGGCGGAGGCGAGGATGTCGCCGAGCGGGATGCGGTAGGCGCCGATGCCGGCCGCGAGCAGGGCGCAGAGCAGCAGGGCGGCGGCCAGGCCGAGGGTGATCAGGGTGGTCCGGGCGCGGGGGCGGCGCCGGGTGCGGGCGGCGCTCGTCTCGCGGGTCTGCCCGGTCTCCCGTGCGGCGGTGGTCACTTGGCGGTCTCCGGGTAGAGCTGGCGGGCGAGCTCGCGGATCACCTGCGGGGTGCGCGGGCCGTAGCCGAGCAGCTGGCCGTCCGGGATGGAGACGATCCGGCGGTCGAGGCCGGCCGGGGTCTGGGCGACGCCGGGCAGCTTGAGCAGGCCGTCGACGCCGCCGACCGAGTCGAGTCCCTTGTCCATCACCAGGATCGCGTCCGGGGCGGCCTTGACCAGGGCCTCGCTGGTGAGCGGGGTGAAGTCGCCGGTGAGTCCGGCGGCGGTGCCGGCGTCGACGCCGCCGACCGCCTCGATCAGCGAGCCGGCGCCGGAGGCCGGGCCGCCGAGCAGGAAGACCGAGGCGCTGCCGCGCAGGTAGAGGAAGGCGACCTTGGGGTGGCGGTCGACGGCGGGCAGGGCGGCCCGGACCTCGGTCGTCCGCTGTTCGGTGCGTTCCTTCAACTGCCGCCCGGCGTCCGGGACTCCGAGGGCGGCGGCGACGGCGTCGATGCGCGGTCCGACGTCGGCGAGCCGCTTGGCGTCGTCCAGGACGAGCAGCGGGACGCCGGCCGCGCGGATCTGCTCGACGGCCTCGGCGGGGCCGGTGGAGCGGTCGGCGAGGACGACGGTGGGGTGCAGCGAGAGCACGCCCTCGGCGGAGACCTCGTGGGCCTGGGTGATCACGGGCAGGGCGGCGGCCTGCTCGAAGGTGGTGGAGACGTCCCGGGCGACGACCTTGGGGCCGAGGCCGAGGCTGAAGACGATCTCGGCCAGGCTGCCGTTGAGCGGGATGATCCGCTCGGCGCTGGTGACGGTGGTCGGCCGGCCGTCGGCGGAGGCGGTGGTGGCCGGGAGCCGCGGGGCGGGCTCGCCGGGCAGCGGTTCGACGGTGTCCGGGGCGCGGGTGGCGGCGGCCTGCCGCGCGGCCGCGCCGGCGGTGCCGGTGGCCGCGCCGCAGGCGGTCAGCGCGGTCAGGGAGAGCAGCAGGCCGAGGGCGAGCAGCAGGAGGGCGGGCCCGCGGGTCCGCCGGGTTCGGGTGGTGCTGCGGCTCAACGTCGGCCCCTTCGCTGGCAGTTGTCGCCGCCTCCGGTGCCCGGTGCGGGCGGTTCCCGGCGGGGCTCTTGACTCATATATTAGGTTAGCCTTACCTCAGTTCCGCAAGGGGTCGGTGGTGTACCGACCCTTCGTCCCTGCTGCGCTTCCCGCTGCTTCCCCCCGCCGTGCCGAGGAGTGATCCGCGTTGCCTCTGTCCAGTCGGCTCCGTCGCCTGGCCGCCACCCTGGTGGCCGCCCTCGCGGCCCTGTTGACGGTCGCCGTGCTGCCCGGGCAGGCGGTGGCCGCGGAGGGCAGGGTCTCCGGCGGGCGGCTCGACTGGGGGATCAAGCAGTCCTTCCTGACGTACCTCACCGGGCCGATCGCCAAGGGGAGTTGGGCGCTCACCGGCGGCGCGGCCACGGTCGCCGGCAGCGGGTTCCGGTTCCACTCCGCCACCGGGAGCTACGACCCGGCGAGCGGCGCGCTGACCGCCGCGTTCTCCGGCGGGGTCCGGTTCACCGGGCACCAGGAGAACGGCGTCAACGCGCTCGACCTGAGCATCGGCCGGCTCACCTTCCGCGCCGCCGGGGGTGGCGCGGCGGCCGGGCTGTACGCGGACGTCAGCAGCAAGTCCCGGGAGACCGGGCAAGTCAGCAGTGCGAGCCAGGCCAAGCTCGCCGAGCTCTCGCTGGCCGGCGTCGACCTGCGCGGGGCGGCGGGGACGCTGACGCTCAGTGGTGTGCCGGCCACGCTGACCGAGGCCGGGGCCAAGGCCTTCGGCGGCTTCTACCCGGCCGGGACGGCGCTGGACCCGGTCAACCTGTCGGTCAACCTCCCGGCGGCCGCGGCGACGGCGGCGCCGACTGCGGCGGCCCCGCCGTCCGCCACTCCGAGCGCGACTCCGAGTGCGACTCCGAGCGCCGCGCCGTCCGACGCCCCGAGCGCGACTCCGACCGGCGCCCCGGCCACCGCTCCGCCCGCCGGCCCGTCCACCGCGCCGTCCGCCGCGCCGACCTCGTTCGGCAACGGCGCGCTCGACTGGGGCGTCCGCCGCACCTTCCGCGACTACGTCACCGGCGCGATCGCCCAGGGCCGCTGGGAGGTCGCCGGCGGCGCGGCGGACGGCGGCGCGTTCTTCCGCTGGACCCCCGCCAAGGGCGAGCACGACCCGGCCACCGGGGCGCTCACCGCCGCCTTCACCGGCAGCGTCCGCTTCACCGGCCTGAAGAACGGCGACGGCTACGGCCTGGACCTCACCCTGGCCGACCCCGGCGTCACCGTCGCCGACGGCAAGGGGACGCTGCGCGCCGACGTCTCCGGCCGCACGCCGGACGGCACCACCCGCCGGCTCACCGGCGTCGAGCTGGCCACCTTCGACCCGGCCGGACTGAAGACCGAGGGCGGTCTGCTCAAGGCCGTCGAACTCCCGCTCCGGCTCGCCGAGTCGGGCGTCCAGGCCTTCGGCGGCCTCTACCCGGCGGGCACCGAGCTGGACCCGCTGAGCTTCGCCGTCGCCCTCGACCCGGCCGCCGCGCTCCCGCCGCTGCCGGACATCGGCAGCGCCCCGGCGAGCGCGCCCCCCACCGCCACCCCGAGCCCGTCCGCCACCCCGGTGGCGGCGGCCGCGGAGGGCTCGGACGGCGTCCCGACGGCGGCCGTGGTGGCCGGTGGCGTGCTCGCGGCCGTCCTGGCCGTGGCCGCCGTCCTGTTCACCTTCCGCCGCCGCCGCGGCACCCCCACCGACGCGGCCTGACCGCCGCCCCACCTTCACCCGTCCACCGAACGGAGTACCCCCATGTCCCGCAACCGCATCCGGCTGGCCGCCCTGGCCGCCGTCACCGCCGGCCTCGGCCTGACCGCCGTCGGCGCCCCGGCACTCGCCTTCGGCGCCGGCGCGCCGGGCAGCGTCACGTACGACACCGGCGCGCTGGACTGGGGGGTGAAGGCGAGCTTCCGCAACTACGTCACCGGGCCGGTCGGCCAGGGCGCGGTGGAGCTGACCGGCGGCGCGACCACCAACGCCGACGGGACCTTCCACTTCGGTCTGGCGAGCGCCAGTTACGACCTGGGCACCCACGCGCTCAGCTCCTCCTTCACCGGCGGGGTGCGGTTCACCGCGCACCACGGCGCGCTGGACATCGCGCTCAGCGACCTGAAGATCACCACGGCGGGGACGACCGGGACGCTGACCGCCGACACCGCGTCCAAGGAGTCGATGGGCGCCACCGAGATCACCCGGCGGGACGACGTGCCGCTGGTGACGTTCACCGTCGGCCGCGACACCACCACCGGCGTCCCGACGGCGGCGAAGCTCACCGAGCAGGGGGCCAAGGCGTTCGCGGGCTTCTACCAGGCCGGGACGGACATGGACCCGCTGGCGCTGCTGCTCAAGCAGAGCCCGGTCACCCCGACCCCCACGGCGACGGCGACGCCCACCGTCACCCCGACCGCCACCCCGACCGTGACGCCCACGTCCTCACCCACCGCCACCACCTCGCCCACCCCGTCCGCCACGCCGTCCGTGACTCCCTCCACCACCGCCACGGCCACCGCTTCCCCCACCACGACCGCCTCACCGTCGGCGACCACCACCCCCGCCAAGAGCCCCACCCCGTCCGCCCCGGCCACCAGCACCCCGCCGGCCGGCGGTGAACTCGCCGTCGTCAACGGCACCCTGGACTGGCAGGTCAAGGAGAGCTTCCGCAAGTACCTGCAGAGCCCGGTGGCCAACGGCAAGGTGGAGTTCGGCGGCGGCGCGGCCGACTACCGCTTCGGCGGCGCGAAGGGCAGCTACAACACCAAGAGCCACACCCTGTCGGCGGGCTTCGCCGGCTCGGTCCGCTTCCTCGGCCACCCGGTCGCGGGCGGCGGCTACCAGCTGGACACCACCGTCTCCAAGCTGGGCCTGAGCATCGACAAGGACGGCGCGTACCTGACCGCCGACGTCAATGCCAAGTCCATGGACGGGAAGATGACCTCCCTGTCCGCTGCCCGGATCGCCAAGCTGGACCTCTCCAAGGCGAACCTCGCCCCGGTGAACGGCGTGGTGACGCTCAACGCCGTCCCGGCCACGCTGACCGCCGAGGGCGTGCCCGCCTTCGCCAACTACAAGGCGGGCGAGGCCCTCGACCCGGTCACCGTCTCGCTGGCCTTCGACAAGGCCGCCCAGCTCCCGCCCGCCACCACCCCGCCGCCCGCCGCCCCCGGCGCCGTCGGCACCACCGGAGGCACCGGTACGGGCACCGGCACCGGAACGCTCACCGGCGCCTCCCTGACCACCACCGGCACCGGGACCGGCACCACGATCGGCGGCTCCGGCACCCTGGCCGCCACCGGCTCCGACACCCCGGTCGTACCGATCCTGGCCACCGCCGGCGGCCTGCTCCTCCTCGGCGGCGGCGCCACCGCCCTCGCCCGCCACCGTGCGTCCCTCGGCGCCTGATACCCGTGGATGAATGCCTGTGGCCCTCGCCCGATCCGAGCGAGGGCCACGGTGCTCGGCGCAGGAAGTCGGCCGGTCCGACGTCCTGCTCCGTCGCGTTGTGTGGATCGCGTGACGCTGTTTCACGTCTGTGACGGTTGGCGTACTGATCAGCGAAGGACGGCTGACAGGCTTCTCTCATCGCACGGAGCAGCGAGGGGCCGAACAAGCGGACGACAGTCCGCCGGGGGTGGCGGACGCGGCTCTGGTGCCGCACCGGACCATCACGTCGTTCCAGGGGGAACCGATCATGAGCAAGGCCCTTTCGTTCCGCAAGTCCTCGTCCCGCGCCGCGAAGTTCGCCGCCGTCGCCGCCCTGACGCTCGGCCTCGTGGCCACCGTCAGTCCGGCCGCCCAGGCCGCCTCGCTCGGTGCCGCGGGTTCGAAGGGGCTGAAGCACAACGTGCTGACCGTCAGCAACGGCACCCGGTATGTGCAGATCGACGGCAAGACGGTCGACTTCCGCACCGTCGTGCGGGACCTCGCCTGGTCCCCGGACGGCAGCAAGGCCGTCTTCATCGACGGTGCGAGCAACCTCGTCATCTCCGACCCGGACGGCGGCCACCAGGTCACCGTGGCCAAGAACCCCGGCGGACAGAACTGGAACCACCCCACCTGGCAGACGGTTCCGGCCTACGCGGCGGCGGGGCTGCCCGCCAGGAACAACATCCTCTTCGTCGCCAGGAAGGACGGGGTCTCCCGCCTGGAGACCATTCCCGCCACGGCCGTCCAGGGCCAGCCGGCCGAGCTGTCCGTCTCGGGTGGGATCGACGGCCCCTCCGTGCCGCAGACGGGCAACATCTGGCCGAACGCGAGCAGCAAGGCGGGCACCGCCGTCTACGCCAACCCCGGTACCGGCACCGTCTACATCCACGACGACTACCTGCGTTCGCAGAGCGACGTGCTGACCAAGGGCTCCCAGCCCGCGCTCTCGCCCGACGGCGAGGACGTCGTCTTCGTCCGCTCGGTGCAGGGCCACGACCACCTCTTCGTGCAGGGCGTGCACGACAAGGTCGCCAAGGACCTCACCCCCAAGGCCACCACCGACTACACCCAGCCGACCTTCTCGCCGGACGGCAGGACCATCGCCGCCCGGACGCCGAAGGGCGTCGTCACCCTCCCGGCGAGCGGTGCCGCCAAGCCCACCGTGGTCACCAGCCGCGTCGGCCTGCCGGCCTACCGCGGCTGATCCCGACGGGCGGCGGGCCGCCCGCGCGAGGACCGAGGGACCGCCCGGCCGGGTCAGCGACCGGCCAGGCGGTCCAACTCCGTTCTCAGGTCCGCGAGATGCTCGTCCGCGTTGTCGTGGGGCAGGAACTCCACCACGTCGAGGAAGCGGAACAGCACCCGGGTCTCGGTGATCCCGTACTCGTAGTCGCCGAACCCCACCACGGCGCCCGTCGTGCCCCGGACCGCGCCCCGGACCACGTGTCCGGTCAGGTCGTCCGGCTGCTCGGCCGACGTCCTGCGCCGCGCGTTGGGCCGGGCGAGGTACGGGCAGACCATCGAGGCGTAGAGCATGCACGCGCGGTGGCCGGGGCCCTCCAGGGTCGGGGAGAGATTGCGGTAGGGGCGTCCGGCCGCCAGCGCCTCGGCGATCGCGGCGCTCTCCGTCTCACCCACCACCCGCCACACCGGACCCTTGGGCATCAGCAGGTTGCAGACCGAACAGAGCCGCCCTCGCGCGCAGTCGGCACTGCGGCCGTAGTCGGTGAGCGCGAACTGGGGTTGCTCGCCCTCCCACGGCGTGATCGCCGGAACGGGGTAGCCACGCACGTCGCGGGGCCGGGCATCGACGGACGGCGGTATCGGGACACTGTCAAAGCGCACACCCCATCAGTACCAGGAACCGTGCTCGACGCACACCATCGGAGCCCGGGGGATCCCGCTGCACCGCTCCCGGGAGGGCCCGGTGAAGCGCCTCGGAGCAGGAAGCCGGATCGGCCGGCTTCCTGCTCCGAGGCGTTCGATCGTTCGGATGCTCAGGCGGTCTGCGGGTAGCGGGCGTCGAGGTCGCGGAAGATGGCGCCGTTGAGCTGGAAGGCGCGCTTGCACTCCTCGACGACGCGGTGGCGGTCGGCGTCGGTGAGGGTGAGGCCGGCGGCGTCGAGCTTGGCGCGGTAGTCGCGCTTGAAGGCGGCGGGGTTGTCGATCTCGTCGAAGACGTAGAAGCGGACGCCGTCGCCCTTGCGTTCGAAGCCCCAGGTCTTCTCCGCTATCCCTCGGATGATCTGACCGCCCGACAGGTCGCCCAGGTAGCGGGTGTAGTGGTGGGCGATGTAGCCGGTCGGCCATTCGGTGGTGAGTTCCTCCACTCGGGCGGCGTACGCGGCGGTGGCGGGGAGCGGGGTGAGCGTCGCGCGCCAGTCGGGGCCGTTCAGGTGGGCCAGGTCGCGTTCGATGGCGGCGGTGCGGAACAGGGCCGGGTCGATGAAGGGGCCGGCTGCCGGGTGCTCCGCCAGTGCGGCGGAGCGCGACTCCAGCGCCTGGTAGACGTACCAGAGTTGGCCGGTGAGGTCGGCGTACGCCTCGACGCCCAGGTGACCGCCGAGCAGGCGGCTCATGAAGGTGGAGTGCTCCGCGGCCTCGTGTTCGGCGGCGCTCGCGGTGCGCAGCACGGTGGAGAACGGAGCGACGGGCTGCTCGGTGATGGGCATGCGGGTCTCCAGGGGTCGATGACGCCTCCGACGGATTTGGTTAGCCTAACCTAAGTTGGAGGGTTGCCGACAGGGTGTCGGGAAGAAGCCTGCCAGGAAACGGCGAAGGCCGGGGCTCGCGGAAACGAATCCGCGAACCCCGGCCTTCGACTGCCTCGACCTACCCCGGACCCGCTCCGGCGGTCAGAACCGCCGGGCGGACGAGATGGGCACGACGGCTCAGTGACCGCCCTGGTCCGCCAGGCGCTTGATCGACGCGGTGACCTCGGCCTCGGCCTCGGTGCGGCCGACCCAGTTGGCACCCTCGACGGACTTGCCGGGCTCCAGGTCCTTGTAGACCTCGAAGAAGTGCTGGATCTCCAGGCGGTCGAACTCCGACACGTGGTGGATGTCCTGCAGGTGCTCCCAGCGCGGGTCCGTCGCCGGGACGCAGAGCAGCTTGTCGTCGCCGCCGGCCTCGTCCGTCATCTTGAACATGCCGATGACGCGGCACTTGATCAGGCAACCGGGGAAGGTCGGCTCGTCCAGGATGACCAGGGCGTCCAGCGGGTCACCGTCGTCCGCCAGGGTGCCCTCGACGTAGCCGTAGTCGGCCGGGTAGCGGGTCGAGGTGAAGAGCATCCGGTCGAGCCGCAGACGGCCGGTCTCGTGGTCGACCTCGTACTTGTTACGAGAGCCCTTCGGGATTTCGATAAGGACGTCGAACTCCAACGGTTCCTCCAAGGTAGGGACTGACAGAATCCAAGTGTCTCCTACGGGAGTGAGTGCTCAGGAAAGGGGCCGGGTCGGTGCGAGCTGGGGCTGGGGCGGGGCGCCGCCGCGGGGGGACGGCCGCGGGGCTGTTCGGGGCGGCGGTGCTGGTCGCCGGGACGGTGCTGACCTCGGGCGGCGCGTACGCGCAGCCGTCCGCGCCCCCGAGCGGAACGGCCACCCCCGGCGGAACGGCGAGCCCGAACGGATCGGCGAGCGCGACCGGATCGGCGAGCCCGAGCCGCGGTGCGGGCCACGGCCACGACCGGGAGGGCGACCAGGACGAGGGCAACGGAAAGAAGAGCGAGAAGAACGAGAAGACCGCCGGCCCCAAGCCCAAGAACAAGGGCGCGAGCGAGTCCCCCCACCCGTCCGCGAGCAGCACCACCGCCGGAACGCCCACCGCGCCGCCCGCCCGCCCGGCCCCCGCCGCCCCCGTGCTGGCCGCCGCCGAGGCCGGGGCCGGCTCCGGACTGCCCACCGCCCAGGGCCTCCAGCAGGCGCTCGCCACCGTGCTCGCCGACCGCAGCCTCGGCACCGTCGGCCTCGCGGTCGCGGACGCCGCCGACGGCCGGCTGCTCTACGGCAGCGGCGAGAACGCCGCCGCCACGCCCGCCTCCACCACCAAGCTGGCCACCTCGGTGGCGGCCCTGTCGCTGATCCCGGGGGACACCCGGCTGACCACCCGGGTCGTCAAGGGCGCGGCCCCCGGCGGGATCACCCTCGTGGGTGGTGGCGACCCCACGCTGACCGCGCTCCCCGCCGACCAGGTGCAGATCGCCGGGCTGCCCGCCGACCCGGACACCGCCCCCGCCTCGCTGGACGCGCTGGCCCGGCAGACCGCGGCCGCCCTGAAGACCGCCGGCACCACCACCGTCACCCTCGACTACGACCTCTCGCTGTACGCCGGCAGCCCGCAGCACAAGAACCACGACGGCGAGAACATCGCCCTCGTCCAGTCGCTGATGGTGGACGAGGGCAAGGTCGACCCGAAGAGCCGGGAGGACGCCCCGGCCCGCGTCGCCGACCCGGCCGGCCAGGCCGCCGAGGCCTTCGCCGGACTGCTCAAGGCCCAGGGCATCACCGTCCAGGGCAAGTCCAAGCCCGCCGCCGCCCCGGCCGCCGCCGACGCCCCGGTGCTCGGCCGGGTGGACTCGCCGACGGTGGCCCGGCTGGTCGAGCGGCTGCTCACCACCTCCGACAACACCCTCGCCGAGGCGATGGCCCGGCAGGCCGCGATCGCCGCCCACCAGCCGGCCAGCTTCGAGGGCGCCGCCACCGCCGTCACCCAGGAACTCGCCCGGCTGGGCGTGCCGATGACGGGGGTGACGCTGAACGACGGCAGCGGCCTGCACACCGGCAACGCGATCCCGCCGCTGGTCCTGGTGAAGCTGCTCGTGCTGGCCGCCTCCGACCAGCACCCGGTGCTGCGACCGGTGTTGAGCGGTCTGCCGATCGCCGGCTTCACCGGCACCCTCGGCAAGCGGTTCGGCTCCGGCTCCGGCGCGGCCGAGGCGGCCGGGCTGGTCCGGGCCAAGACCGGCAGCCTCAGCGGCGTCAATACCCTGGCGGGCACGGTGGTGGACGCCGACGGCCGGCTGCTCTCGTTCGCCGTGATGACCCGGACCTCCGCCGCCGCCGACACCGCCCGCGCCGCGATGGACCGGGTGGTGGCCCGGCTGGCGGCCTGCGGCTGCCACTGACCGCGGCGGCGGCCGAGGGGCCCGTCCGGAAGCCGCCCGACCACCGTCCGGAAGCCGCCCGTCGGCCGCCGACCGCCATCCGCCGGTCATCGACCGGCCATTGTGGCTCCCCCCGGCGGACGAGAGCACGTACGGTGAGGGCATGACGAGCGCGAGTGGCGGTGCCGACATGGTCGACTGGAATCTCGCGGTCGCAACCGCGACCAGGCTGGTGCGGCCGGGGCCGGAGGTGAGCCGGGCCGAGGCGGCCGCGGTGGTCGGGGAACTGCGCCGGCACGCGCTGGCCGCCGAGGAGCACGTCCGGGAGTTCACCGGCATGCGCTCCACCAGCCTGACCGAGGCGGCCGCGACCCCGGTGCTGATCGTGGACCGCCCGGGCTGGGTGCGGGCCAACGTCGCGGGCTTCCGCACCATCGTCCAGCCGCTGGTGGACAAGCTGCAGGCACGCCGGACGAACGGTTCCGCCGCCGCGGTCTTCGGCACCGTGGGGGAGAAGGCCACCGGTATCGAGGTCGGCGCGCTGCTGGCGTTCCTGTCCACTAAGGTGCTCGGCCAGTACGAGACCTTCGCCCCGGCGGAGCCCTCGCTGGAGGCGCCGGACAGCCCGGCCGCGCTGTTCGACAAGCCGCGGCTCGGCCCCGAGGGCCCCGGCCCGGGCCGGCTGCTGCTGGTGGCGCCGAACATCGTGCACGTCGAGCGGGAGCTGGACGTCGACCCGGCGGACTTCCGGCTCTGGGTCTGCCTGCACGAGGAGACCCACCGCACCCAGTTCACCGCGGTGCCCTGGCTGCGCGACCACATCCAGTCCGAGGTGCAGTCCTTCCTGGCCGAGACGGACGTCGACCCGGGCGCGCTGCTGGACCGGCTGCGGGACGCGGCCGGCACCCTCGGCGCGGGCCTGCCGGGCCTCGGCGGCCGGGCCGAGAACACCCCGTCGGCCGGGCTGCTGGAGATCGTCCAGTCGCCCGCCCAGCGGGAGATCCTGGGCCGGCTGACCGCCGTGATGTCGCTCCTGGAGGGCCACGCGGACGTGGTGATGGACGGCGTCGGCCCGGCCGTGGTGCCGAGCGTCGCGGAGATCCGGGAGAAGTTCCAGCAGCGCCGGGACCGCGGCGCCAACCGGCTCGACCTGGTGCTGCGCCGGCTGCTCGGCATGGACGCCAAGCTCCGCCAGTACCAGGACGGCGCGGTCTTCGTCCGGGGCGTGGTGGAGCGGGTCGGGATGGACGGCTTCAACCGGGTCTGGACCTCGCCGAACACGCTGCCCACCAAGGAGGAGATCCACGACCCGGCGGCCTGGGTGGCCCGGGTGGCCCGCTGACGCCCGGGTGGCCGGCCGGCGCGAGGGCGCGCCGACGCGGCCGGAAAACGGCCGGGACCGTTCGTACGAGTGGTCCAGTCGTGCACATGGCGGGTGAAGATACGTTTCTTCATTCACCCGAACGTGGGACGGTGGTCGTACCGGTGGCGCGGGTGGCGTAGTGGGCGCCTCCTTTCTGCCACCATCTGTGAGCGCCCGGTAACACGGTGCTCATGGATGCGCGGTCCCCGCCGCGCCCACCGCCGCCCTGTCCCCCCTCCGTCGAGGAGTCGTCCGCCGTGGGCCCACACCCCGCCGTCGCCGCGATACGCCTGGCCGTACGCCGCACCCTCACCGACCTCGCCGCCGAGGCCGGCTCCACCTTCACCGCGCCGGCCCGCGAGCCGCGCGAACGCACCGGCGGCGCGCCGCTCGCCGCCGTCGCGCTGCCCGTCGCCGCCGTCGGCACCACGCTGATCGGCAACGCCCACCGCCACCCCTCCGGCCTGCCCCGCACCCCGGCCGCGCCCGGCTCGCCGCTGGTCCTGGTCGCCGTCAGCGGCGGCGCGGACTCCATGGCGCTCGCCATCGCGGCCGCCTTCGAGGCCCCCAAGATCGGTCTGCGGGTCGGCGCCGTCACCGTCGACCACGGCCTCCAGGCCGGCTCCGGCGACCGGGCCGCCCAGGTCGCCGAGCGGCTGCGCGAGCTCGGCCTCGACCCGGTCGAGGCGATCCCGGTCCAGGTCGGCCGCGACGGCGGTCCCGAGGCCGCCGCCCGGGACGCCCGCTACGCCGCGCTGGACGAGGCCGCCGAGCGGCACCGCGCGCTCGCCGTCCTGCTCGGCCACACCCGCGACGACCAGGCCGAGACCGTCCTGCTGGGCCTGGCCCGCGGCTCCGGCTCCCGCTCGCTGGCCGGCATGCCCGCCCAGAAGGGCCGCTACCGCCGCCCGCTGCTGGAGCTGGACCGGGCCGCCACCCGGCAGGCCTGCTCCGCCCAGGCCATCCCGGTCTGGGACGACCCGCACAACTGCGACCCGGCCTACACCCGCTCCCGGGTCCGCCACGAGGTGCTGCCGGTGCTGGAGAAGCACCTGGGCGGCGGCGTGGTCGAGGCGCTCGCCCGCACCGCCCGGCTGTTCCGGGACGACGCCGACGCGCTCGACCAGTGGGCCGCGCTGGCCGAGCGCGACCTCCGGACGGGTGAGGGCGCCCTGGACGCCGCGAAACTCGCCGAACTGCCCCCCGCGGTGCGCCGCCGGGTGCTGCGCCGGGCCGCGCTGCGCGCGGGCTGTCCGGCCGGCGACCTGTTCGCCCGGCACCTCGAAACGATCGACCTGCTGGTCACCGGATGGCGCGGCCAGGGACCCTTGCACCTACCCGGGGGCGTCGAGGCCACCCGGCGGTGTGGCACGCTGGTCTTTCGGCGACAGGGCGACTGACGGGCTGGCATGCCCCGGGGGAGCCGGCCGCCGGCCATCCAGAACCCCGACACGTTTGAGGACGTATCCCCGGTGGACCAGAACGACATGGGCGCTGACCTCGCGAAGGTGCTCATCAGCAAGGACGAGATCGACGCGAAGCTCCTGGAGCTGGCCGAGCGCATCGACCGGGACTACGCAGGCAAGGACCTGCTGATCGTCGGCGTCCTCAAGGGGGCCGTGATGGTCATGGCGGACCTGGCCCGCACCCTGCACTCGCGGGTCACCATGGACTGGATGGCCGTCTCCTCCTACGGGATGGGCACCAAGTCCTCCGGCGTGGTGCGGATCCTCAAGGACCTCGACACCGACATCGCCGGCCGCGACGTGCTGATCGTCGAGGACATCATCGACTCCGGTCTGACGCTGTCCTGGCTGCTCGGCAACCTGGGCTCGCGCGGTCCGGCCTCGCTGGAGGTCTGTACCCTGCTGCGCAAGCCGGACGCCGCCAAGGTCGAGATCGACGTCAAGTACGTCGGCTTCGACATCCCCAACGAGTTCGTGGTCGGCTACGGCCTCGACTACGCGGAGAAGCTGCGCAACCTGCCGTTCATCGGCACTCTCGCCCCGCACGTCTACGGCGGCTGAGTACCCGTTCGGACGACGGGCGGGAACAGCAGGCCGTTCCCGCCCGTTGGGTCGGGGAGACAGAGAAATACGTCGTACCGCCGTGCTCCCGCCACGCGCGGGTCGTACTGCGGTACGGTCCAATAAAACCGCTCTTCACATGAGCACTGACCGAATGCGCCGGCGGCCCACAGCCCCGCGGCGCCGTTGAGTGGCAGGAGGGACGGGGCGGCAACGCCCCGCATGGATGGACGTCAAGCGATACTTCCGTGCGCCGATCATGTGGATCGTGCTGGCCGTCCTCGCCGTCATCGTGCTGATGCAGGTCGTTTCGGATTCGAACGGCTACAAGACGGTGGACACCGGGCAGGTCGTCGCAGCGATCGACGCGAAGCAGGTCAAGTCGGCGCAGATCACCACGGGTGACTCGAACACGATCAAGATCCAGCTGAAGGACGGCGCCAAGCTGCCCAACGTGGGCGGCAAGCAGCAGTCCGGCAGCAAGTTCCAGGCCTCGTACATCGGGGACCAGGGCGTCGGCATCGCCGACAAGCTGCAGGCGCAGATCAACGACAACGACCAGAGCACGCTCTCCGAGGGCTACACCATCAGCCCGGAGAAGCAGAGCACCCTCGTCAGCCTGCTGCTGTCGATGCTGCCCATCGTCATCATCGTGCTGGTCTTCCTCTTCCTGATGAACCAGATGCAGGGTGGCGGCTCGCGCGTCATGCAGTTCGGCAAGTCCAAGGCCAAGCTGCTGACCAAGGACACCCCGAAGACCACCTTCGCCGACGTCGCCGGCGCGGACGAGGCGGTCGAGGAG
Organism: Kitasatospora sp. NPDC093806; assembly: GCF_040683335.1. NCBI lineage: Bacteria > Bacillati > Actinomycetota > Actinomycetes > Kitasatosporales > Streptomycetaceae > Kitasatospora > Kitasatospora sp. NPDC093806. The sequence goes on along the minus strand of NZ_JBFBDO010000014.1, from coordinate 51,629 downwards.
CTCCACGAGATCAAGGAGTTCCTGCAGGAGCCGGCCAAGTTCCAGGCCGTCGGCGCCAAGATCCCCAAGGGCGTGCTGCTCTACGGCCCGCCCGGCACCGGCAAGACCCTGCTGGCGCGCGCCGTCGCGGGCGAGGCCGGCGTGCCGTTCTACTCGATCTCCGGTTCGGACTTCGTCGAGATGTTCGTCGGTGTCGGCGCCAGCCGCGTCCGCGACCTCTTCGAGCAGGCCAAGGCGAACGCCCCGGCGATCGTCTTCGTCGACGAGATCGACGCCGTCGGCCGGCACCGCGGCGCGGGCCTCGGCGGCGGCCACGACGAGCGCGAGCAGACCCTCAACCAGCTGCTGGTCGAGATGGACGGCTTCGACGTCAAGGGCGGCGTCATCCTGATCGCCGCCACCAACCGCCCGGACATCCTGGACCCGGCGCTGCTGCGCCCGGGCCGCTTCGACCGGCAGATCGCCGTCGAGCGCCCCGACCTCCAGGGCCGTCTGGACATCCTCAAGGTGCACCAGAAGGGCAAGCCGATCGCGCCCGACGTCGACCTCTCGGCCGTCGCCAAGCGCACCCCCGGCTTCACCGGTGCCGATCTGTCGAACGTCCTGAACGAGGCGGCGCTGCTGACCGCCCGCTCGGACAAGAAGCTGATCGACAACAACATCCTGGACGAGGCGATCGACCGCGTCGTGGCGGGTCCGCAGAAGCGCACGCGGATCATGTCCGACAAGGAGAAGAAGATCACCGCGTACCACGAGGGCGGCCACGCCCTGGTCGCGGCGGCCTGCCAGTACAGCGACCCGGTGCACAAGATCACCATCCTGTCCCGCGGTCGGGCCCTCGGCTACACCATGGTGCTGCCGGACGAGGACAAGTACTCGACCACCCGCAACGAGATGCTCGACCAGCTGGCGTACATGCTGGGCGGGCGCGCGGCGGAGGAGCTGGTCTTCCACGACCCGACCACCGGCGCCTCGAACGACATCGAGAAGGCCACCGCCACCGCGCGGGCCATGGTCACCCAGTACGGCATGACCGAGCGGCTGGGCGCGATCAAGTTCGGCTCGGACAACTCGGAGCCGTTCCTGGGCCGCGAGATGGGTCACCAGCGCGACTACTCGGAAGAGGTCGCCGGGCTGGTCGACGAGGAGGTCAAGAAGCTCATCGAGTCGGCGCACAACGAGGCCTGGGAGATCCTGGTCGAGAACCGCGACGTGCTCGACAACCTGGTCCTGGAGCTCCTGGAGAAGGAGACCCTCAACAAGGAGCAGATCGCCGAGATCTTCGCGCCGATCGTCAAGCGCCCGCACCGTCCGGCCTGGACCGGCTCCGCCCGCCGGACGCCGTCCACCCGCCCGCCGGTGCAGTCCCCGAAGGAGCTGTCGCTGACCAACGGCGCCGCCGCCGCCCCCGAGGCCGCCCCGGCCGACGTGGTCAAGCTGCCGCCGCTGCCGGTCGAGCCGCCCACCGAGGGCTGACCGAGCGCTTCGGCGCCCGACGGAATGGATGCCGCGCCACCGGGGTTTGTACCCTGGAGGCGCGGCATCCGTGCTGTTCAGCCACTCAGTCCCACTCAGAAGCGAGGCCCCGCATGATCGACCCGGTGACGCTCGACGGTCCGCCCGCCGTCGGCACCTTCGACCAGAAGCGGGCCGAGAACGCGATCCGTGAGCTGCTGCTGGCCGTCGGTGAGGACCCGGACCGCGAGGGCCTGCTGGAGACGCCGGCCCGGGTCGCGCGGGCCTACAAGGAGATATTCGCGGGCCTCTGGCAGGAGCCCGAGGACGTCCTGACCACCACCTTCGACCTCGGCCACGACGAGATGGTGCTGGTCAAGGACATCGAGCTGACCTCGGTCTGCGAGCACCACCTGGTGCCGTTCCGCGGCGTCGCGCACGTCGGGTACATCCCGTCCACCAGCGGCAAGATCACCGGCCTGTCCAAGCTGGCCCGGCTGGTCGACGTCTACGCCCGCCGGCCCCAGGTGCAGGAGCGGCTCACCAGCCAGGTCGCCGACGCGCTGATGCGGATCCTGGAGCCGCGCGGGGCGATCGTCGTGGTCGAGTGCGAGCACATGTGCATGTCGATGCGCGGCATCCGCAAGCCCGGCGCCAAGACCATCACCTCCTGCGTGCGCGGCCAGCTGCGCGACCCCGCCACCCGGGCCGAGGCGATGAGCCTCATCATCGGGCGCTGACCGCTCAGCCGAGCTCCTGCTCGGCGTGCGGCGGGGCCGGGGTGCCCAGCGCGTTGCGGCGCCGCGGCATCCGCAGCCGCGTCATCCGCCGCCACCCGTAGAGCAGGTCGTACAGGTAGAGCGCGTGGACGCCGGCCGTGACCACGGCCAGCTGCCAGCGCGGCCAGCGCAGGATCCGCGCCATCCGGGACGTCACCGCCAGCCCGACGTCCCGGTGGGTGCGGATCTCGCCGCGGGCGCTGGTCTCCAGGACGTGCCGGATGTACGGGCCGTGGCCCTCCTCGGACAGCCGGAGCAGCTCCTCGTGGCAGTAGGCGAGGTGGTTGTCCTCGTCGGCCGAGATCATCCGCATCGCCCGGCCGAGGTCCGGGTTGTCCCCGTACACCTTGACCAGTTGGCGCATCTGCTCGGCCGCGCGCTGCTCGGTGACCCGGCTGTGCGCCAGGTAGGTGATGATCTCGCGGTCGGTCAGCGGGACGCCGCTGGTCAGCCGCTCGTGGGCGAGGCCGACGCCCTGGCGCTCCAGCAGCATGCAGTAGTCGGCCTCGGCGGGGACGTCGACCTTCGGCAGGCCGCGCTTGTTGAGCAGCTGGGTGAAGATCCGGCCGTGCTTGCGCTCGTCGGCGCCGTGCCGGGCGATCTTCGGGGCGAGCACCGGGTCCCGGGTGAGCTCGGTGATCCGCTCGTTCTCCCAGCCGCCCTGGTCCTCGCCGCCCGCGGCGATGCTGCAGAACAGCTGATAGGCCTCGTCGTTCCGGTAGATCTCGTCGAACAGCGATCGGGTGCTGAGCATGGGGCCTCCTGCCCGGATCGGGGCGGCGCCGGCCGTCGATCGGCCGGGCGGTCGAGATGCGTCCCCCCGCGGCGGCGGGCGCTGTGCCCGACCGGCCGGTAATCACCCGGGTGCCACAGGACCCGGTCAGCCCAGGTGGTTGCCCATCCACTCCAGCGAGGCCGGCAGCTCGCGGACCCAGCTCTCGAAGTTGTGGCCGCCGTCGTCCAGGTACAGCGACTCGGTCTTGAACTGCGGATTGGCGGCGCCGACCTGCTGGGCCAGCTCGACGAACTGGACGGTCTGCGGGTAGTCGGCCTCCTTGCGGGTGGAGACCACCAGCATCGACAGGGCCGGGGCGGGCAGGTTCTGCAGCCGCCAGGTGAGGTCGCTCTGCTCGGCCAGCGCCTTGTCCCCGCCGAACAGGCTGCCGCCGGTGAACTGGTCCTCGTTGACCTTGAAGTCGGCGTGCAGGCCGCCCGAGGCGCCGAACACGTTCGGGAAGCGCATCGCCAGCCGCAGCGCGCAGCTGCCGCCGGTCGAGTAGCCGAAGACGCCCCAGGAGGCGGGGGAGCGGCCGATCCGGTAGGCCGAGTGCAGCGCCTCCGGGACGTCCTTGGTGAACCAGGACTCGGTCTTCGGCCCGCCGGGGACGTCCACGCACTCGGTGTTGCGCGGCGGGGCGACGGTCGGGCGGGCCAGCACCACGATGGCCGGCGCCATCTTGCCGGAGCGCTGGAGCTCGGCGGCGGTCTGGATGACCGGCAGCTCCTTCATCAGATTGAGTGTGGTGCCGGGGAAGCCGGCGATGGTGAGCAGCACCGGGAAGCGGACCAGGCTGAACTTCGGATCGAAGTACTCCGGCGGCAGGTAGACGAACAGCTGGTCGGAGAGTCCGGTCTCCTTTCCGGTGATCCGGACCGACTCGACCTTCCCGGCCTCTTCGGGCGGACCTTTGGGCAGGTCGCCGATCGTCTCCAGACCGCCCTCGGTGGTCGGCTGGAGCAGCGCGTCGGAGGCCGGCGCGCCGCCCTTGTGGTTCTCGTTGCTGGTGAGGGCGAGCTTGGTGCCGCCCGGGCTGAGCAGGTCGTCCCATGAGGTGTAGAAGCCGAAGGAATTGTTGACGGAGAGGGCGAGCACGGCCAGCGCCGAGGCCTGAGTGACCGTCAACAGACCGACCCGGCCCAGCACCGGGAGCGGACGCTGGCGGGCGAGCCGGGGCCAGAGCCAGAGCGTGCCGACGACCGCCGCCGAACCCAGGGCGAGCAGCGAGTTCATCAGGGCGTCGCTGGTCAGTTCCATGCCGTCGGCCTTCCGGTGGGACGCTGTCGGTGCAGGCTTCATCGTCTGGCGGTGCGTCAGTCCGGGCCACCGCGGCTAGGCTGTCCGGACGCCGGGACGGGCCGGGGAGGCCGACGGCGCCGGGGCGCAACCGGCGCCCTAGAATGCGGCGTCCACCGTACGTACCACGTACGCGGGGGCCCGTCGCGCCACGCGGCGAGGGGCTCCGGCACCCACCCCTCGGCTCAATCGCAGTGCCCCCAGGCCGCCGGTTTACGCTTCGTTGCCGGTTCCTTGGTGTGCGTATTGCCTGATGAAGGAATTGGCATGAAGGTCCATCACGGCTCCGCCCCCGGAGTGACCGGACACCCCTCGACAGCCTCTACGCTGAACCTCCATGAGCGTTCCCGTGTCCGTTGAGCCGAGCCCCGAGCAGTCCCCGCGCCGTCGGGGCCTGCAGACGCTTCGTACCCAAGCGGCCGCCGTACCGAGGGCCTGGCTCCCCGGTGCGGTCGGCTACGCCTGTCTGCTGATCGGGCTGGTCGACATCGCCAGCGCGGTGTTCCCCAAGCTCCGGCACACCAAGGTGCACACCTTCGCCGGACAGCTGCCCGGCGGCACCACCACGCTGGCGGCGGCCGGCACCCTGATGATCGGCCTGCTGCTGGTGCTGCTCGCGCACGCCCTGCGGCGGCGCAAGCGGCGCGCCTGGCGCGCGGTCTGCGTGCTGCTGCCGGCCGGCGCGGCGCTGCACCTGCTGCGCTGGCACCAGCTCGGCCCGGCGGTCGTCTCGCTGGTGCTGTTCGCGGTCATGCTGGTGCACCGGCGCGAGTTCTACGCCAAGGCGGACCCGCGGACCCGCTGGCGCGCGGTGGTCAACCTGGTCGTGATGGGCGCCGTGAGCGTGCTGCTCGGCCTGCTGGTGGTCTCCGCCCGGACCAAGTACGAGATCGGGCACCCCGGCCTGTACCAGCGGCTGGAGCACGTCGTCTACGGGTTGTTCGGCTTCGAAGGACCCGTGCACTACACCTCGGACCGGGTCTCCGACCTGGTCGCCTACCTGCTCGGCGGGATGGGCCTGATCACCGCCTTCACCACCGCCTACCTGGCGCTGCGGCCGGAGAAGCCGAAGCCGGAGCTGACCGCCGAGGACGAGGTGAAGGTCCGCGCCCTGCTGGAGCGGCACGGCGAGCGGGACTCGCTCGGCTACTTCGCGCTGCGCCGCGACAAGAGCGTGCTGTTCTCGCCCAGCGGCAAGGCGGCGATCTCCTACCGGGTGGTCTCCGGGGTGATGATGGCCTCGGGCGACCCGGTCGGCGACGTGGAGGCCTGGCCGGGCGCGATCAAGGTGTTCATGGCCGAGGCCCGCGAGCACGCCTGGGTGCCGGCCGTGATGGGCTGCAGCGAGGTCGGCGGCGAGGTCTGGACCCGCGAGGCGGGCCTGGACGCGCTGGAGCTGGGCGACGAGGCGATCGTCGACACCGCCTCCTTCTCGCTCGCCGGGCGGGCCATGCGCAACGTCCGCCAGATGGTGAAGCGGATCGAGCGCAACGGCTACTCCTGCCAGGTCCGCCGGGTCTCCGAGCTGTCCTTCGAGGAGAAGCAGCGGATCGCCGACGCCGCCGCCCGCTGGCGCGGCACCGACACCGAGCGCGGCTTCTCGATGGCGCTCGGCCGCTTCGGCGACCCGGGCGACGACGCCTGCGTGGTGGTCACCGCCCACAAGGCCCCGGAGGAGGGCGAGGCCGGCGACGACCTCAAGGCGGTGCTGCACTTCGTGCCCTGGGGGCCGGACGGCATCTCGCTGGAGCTGATGCGCCGCGACCGGGCGGCCGACCCGGGCCTGAACGAGCTGCTGATCGTCGCGGCGCTGCAGGCGGTCCCGGCGCTGGGGGTGCGCCGGGTGTCGCTCAACTTCGCGATGTTCCGCTCGGCGCTGGCGCGCGGCGAGCGGATCGGCGCCGGGCCGGTGCTGCGGGCCTGGCGCGGGCTGCTGGTGTTCCTCTCGCGCTGGTTCCAGATCGAGTCGCTGTACAAGTTCAACGCGAAGTTCCAGCCGGAGTGGGAGCCGCGCTTCCTGGTCTTCCCGAACACCCGCGACCTGCCCCGGATCGGTTTCGCCGCGATGCAGGCGGAGGCCTTCATCACGCTCGGCATGCCGCGGTTCGGCCGCAAGCCGCAGCGGCAGGGCCTGATGCCGGCGGGCGTCCGGCCGGAGGTCACCGAGGCCGCCTGAGGTTCCGTCCGGTCGCCTCCGGCCCCCGCCGCGCACGCGCGGCGGGGGCCGGAGGCGTTTCCAGGGCGGGGCGGCCAGATAATGGGGTTATGAGCGATTCGGTGCCCTCCTCCCTGCCGGCCGGACTGCCGCGGCTCGACCGTTGCGCCGTCATGGGCGTGGTCAACGTGACCCCCGACTCCTTCTCCGACGGCGGGCTGTGGCACGACCCCGCCCGGGCGATCGCGCACGGGCTGGCGCTCCGCGCCCGGGGCGCCGACCTGGTCGACGTCGGCGGCGAGTCCACCCGCCCCGGCTCCCGGCGGGTGCCCGAGGAGGAGGAGCTGCGCCGGGTCCTGCCGGTGGTGCGCGAACTGGCCGACGCCGGGGTGGCGGTCTCCGTCGACACCATGCGGGCCTCGGTCGCCGAGCAGGCGGTCGCGGCCGGCGCGCTGATCGTCAACGACGTCTCCGGCGGGCTGGCCGACCCGGCGATGGCCCGGGTGGTGGCCGAGACCGGCGCCCCGTTCGTGGTGATGCACTGGCGCGGGCAGTCCGCCGACATGGACCGGCTGGCCGTCTACCAGGACGTGGTCGCCGACGTGGTCGGCGAGCTCACCGCCCGGGTGGACGCGCTGACCGCCGCCGGCGTCAAGGCGGAGCAGCTGATCCTCGACCCGGGCCTCGGCTTCGCCAAGACCGCCGAGCACAACTGGGCGCTGCTCGGCCGGCTCGACGCCCTCACCGCGCTCGGCCGGCCCGTGCTGGTGGCCGCATCGCGCAAGCGGTTCCTGGGTACGCTGCTCGCCGACCCGGAAACCGGGGAACCGCGCCCGGCCCGGGAGCGCGACGACGCGACCGCCGCGGTGTCGGTGCTGTCGGCGCGGGCCGGCGCCTGGGCGGTGCGGGTGCACGACGTGGCCGGCACGGCGGACGCCGTCCGGGTGGTCGCGGCCTGGCAGCGCGCGGCCCGGCAGGGGTGAGCGTGGGACGAGGACGGGAGGGTCATGGCGGGTGACGGCAGGTTGAGCGGGGAGACGGCGGGCCGACGGGCCGGCGAGGCGGACCGGGAAGCGGCCCTGGAGGCGAACCGGGCGCTCTACGAGGCGCTGGAGAACGGCGACCTCGCGGCGGTCGAGGACGCCTGGCTGGGCGCCGCCGAGGCCGACGACAAGGGGGGCGTGGTCTGCGTCCACCCAGGCTGGCCGGTGCTGCGCGGACGGGCCCAGGTGACCCGCTCGTACATGCTGATCATGGCGAACACCGAGTACATCCAGTTCATCCTCACCGACGAGGAGGCGGAGGTGCACGGCGATGTGGCCCTTGTCACGTGCACCGAGAACATCCTTTCCGGCGGCGAGGCGGAGGAGGAGGGCGAGCTCGGTCCGCTGGTCGGCGGAAAGGTCGTGTCGACGAATCTCTTCCGGCGCACCCCGGCCGGGTGGAAACTGTGGTCGCACCACGGTTCACCCGTTCTGACCAGCGCCGACGAGGACGACGAGGACTGATTCCGGGAACGGGCGGAAAACCGGGGGAAAACGTCGCCGGCCGGTGGCCCGGGAATTCCCGGACGGTCACCGAACGTTCACGTCAATCGCCATTCCGGCGTGCGTGACGACGGTTCGTGCCGGGTAGGACGGTCGGGTGTTGTCGGCGCGCGCGGGTAGATTCGAAAACGTCAGTGGCGGGCGCGACGCCCGTCCTCGCCCTGCCCGCCCGCGTTCCCCGGGCGGGGCCCGTCCGACTGGGAGCAGTGATTCGTTTGCTGGACCGCGTCACCCTGCGGGGCCTGCGCGCCCGGGGCCACCACGGCGTCTTCGAGCGCGAGCGGGCCGAGGGCCAGACCTTCGTGGTCGACCTGGTGCTCTTCCTGGACACCCGCCCCGCCGCGTCCGGCGACGACCTGACCCGTACGGCGCACTACGGCATCGTGGCCGAGGAGGTCACCGCGATCATCGCCGGCGAGCCGGTCGAGCTGATCGAGACCCTCGCCCAGCGGATCGCCGACCAGTGCCTCAAGCACGAGCCGGTGGAGGAGGTCGAGGTGACCGTCCACAAGCCGGACGCCCCGATCACCGTGCCGTTCGACGACGTGACCGTGACCATCCACCGGACCCGCGGGTGACCTTCGCCGCGTCCACCAGACACGCCCTAGGGGTAGTCCGATGACCACAAGCGACCCGACCACCTCGGCGAGCGCGTTCGACCTGGAGCACCGGGTGGACGCGGTCGACACCACCCTGCACAGCCAGCGCTGTGCCGTGATCGCCCTCGGCTCCAACCTCGGCAACCGCCTGGACACCCTCCAGGGGGCCGTGGACGCCCTCGCCGACACGCCCGGGCTCAAGATCAAGGCCGTCTCCGCGGTGTACGAGACGGCGGCCGTGGGCGGCCCCGAGGAGCAGCCCAACTACTACAACGCGGTGGTGCTGCTGCGCACCTCGCTGCCGCCGCGCGACCTGCTGGAGCGCGGCAACGCGATCGAGGACGCCTTCGGCCGGGTCCGCACCGTGCACTGGGGTCCGCGCACCCTGGACGTCGACATCCTGGCCTACGAGGGCGTCGTCAGCGAGGACCCGCAGCTGGTGCTGCCGCACCCGCGCTCGCACGAGCGGGCCTTCGTGCTCGCCCCGTGGCTGGACGCCCAGCCGGAGGCCGAGGTGCCCGGGCACGGGCCGGTGGCCGAGCTGCTGGCGGCCCTCGGCGGCCCGGACGCGCAGGGCGTCAAGCGGCGCGAGGACATCCGGCTGACCCTGCCGGAGTAGCCCCCGGGGCGCTCCGGCCGCCGTTCGCGCGGGCCGGGGAACTCGGGCGGGGCTCCCGGCCGTACGAATAGGTGTCCGCTCCGGTCCGGGGGTGTCCCCCGGGCCGGGCCCGGTACGGTGGCCTGGCGCCGCCGCACCCGGGCCGGGGGCGGCGCCCGTCCGTCATCGCCGTCCGTCGCCTGCCGCCCGTCGCCCGGGAAAGGACCCCGTCCGAGTGAAGCTGCTTCGCCTCCGTCTGCTGGTCGGCATCACCGCCGCTGCGACGGCGCTGTCCTGGGCCGGTGCCGAGCTCTGGGCCTCCCTGGACACGCTGCCCGCCGTGCCGGGCGCGGCACCGGTGGTGCTGGCCGCGGTGGCGGTGATCCTGCTCGCCACCGCGCTCTCGCTGCGGTCGCGGCTGAAGGCGGCCCGCGAGCGGCAGCCCGGGGCGAAGCGGGTGGACCCGCTCGGCGCGGCCCGGGCCCTGGTGCTCGGCCAGGCCAGCGCGCTGGTCTCGGCGGTGGTCACCGGGATCTACGCGGGCGCCGGGATCCACCTGCTGGGCGAGCTGGACGTGGCGGCCCGCAAGGACCAGGCGATCACCGCCGGCTTCGCGGTGCTGGCCGGGGTGGCCGTGATCGCGGCGGCGCTCTGGCTGCAGCACGTCTGCAAGCTGCCGGAGAACCACGACGACCCGGGCGGGCACGGGCCGGCGGCCAGTCCGCGCTGAGCCGGTCCGCGCTGAGCCGGTCCGCGCCGAGCCGGTCCGGGCCCGCCGTCCGGGCCGCCCGGCTTCCGGCCGGACGGCGCTGACCAGGCACGTTCCGGCGATCCCGGGCGATTTCCCGGAGGCTTCCGGGAAATCCGGAGGGGTGTCAAGGGCCGAACCGGACCCTGGGCTGACACGGCCCCAATTCGCACGCTAGTTTCTTGGCATGTCTCGCGGACGCCACCGTCATTCCTCCGTCCTCGGCCGGGTCTTTCCCCCCACCGCCGCCGGCGTGCTCATCGTCGCCGCGCTCGGGGCGCTGCTTTTCAGTCAGGACACCGTGCTGGTCCGCTCGGTGGGCGTGGCCGCGGTGCTCGCCACGCTCGGCTTCGCGGTCCTGCTGCGCCAGCGCGACCGGGCCGCGCGGGCGGCCGCCGAGGTCTCGGTCGCGCAGCGGCTGCGGGCCGAGGAGCGGTTCGAGGAGCAGCTCGCCGAGGCCGAGTACGCGGCCGAGGTGGCCGAGGAGCGGGCCACCCGGTTCGGGCGCCGGCTGACCGCCGAGAAGTCCCGGCTGGCGAAGGCCGAGACGGAGATCGCCCGGCTGCTCAAGGAACGGGCCGTGCTGGTCGCCGAGCAGGCGCTCAAGGAGGCCGAGGCGACCCAGCGGGCGCTCGCCGCGAGCCGGCCCCGCTACCCGGCCAGCCCGGCCGCGTACGTCCGTGCCGGGGCCGTGCTGCGGCTGCTGGCCCGGCGCGGGGCGCAGCAGGAGGCGCAGCGGGAGCAGGAGGCCAGGCAGGAGGCCCTGCGGGCGGCCGAGCGGGCGGCGGAGCGCGCCGCCGAGCGGGAGCGCGCGGCGGCTGTGGAGCTCGCCCCGCCGGTCCGTACGGCGCCCGCGGCGGCGATCGCCCCGGCGGTGCCGGCGCCGGCCGCTCCGGTGGTGCCCGCGCCCGGGGAGGCGCCGTCCGCCCCGGTGGCCGCGGCCGCTCCGGTGGTCCCCGCCGCGCCGGTCCGGCCGGCGCTGACGGCGACCGTCGGGCAGCTCGGCGGGGTGCCCGCCGCGCCGGTGGTGTCGACCGAGCGTCAGCGTCCGCGCCCGGCGCAGTCCGGGACGTCCCGGCCCCAGGGCTTCAGCTTCTTCGGCCGGAACGCCGGTGCGGCGGTCCGCGCGGCGGCTCCGGCGCCGGCCGTGCGCAGCGTCGCGGAGCTCGGCGAGCGCGCCGACCTGGCGGACGTGGTGGGGGACGAGGCGGTCGCCGCCCAGGCCCAGGCCCAGGCCCAGGTGCAGGCCCAGGTCGAGAGCCAGGCCCAGGCCGAGAGCCGGGCCCAGGTGCGGGAGGACGCGGCCGAGGCGGAGACCCAGCTGCTGCCGCAGATCGAGGCCGAGGTCGCGGTCGGCGCCGAGCCGGAGGTCGTCGACCTGACCCCGCACGACGACACCGAGCAGATCGAGGTCCCGGAGCTGCGCGCCTCGCGCTGAGCGGGGACCGGGCGACGGTCGACCGGGGAACGGCGAAGCGCCCGCCCCGCCGGAGGGCGGGACGGGCGCTTCGCGTTTCGCCGGCGGTGCCGGAGCGTCAGATCTGGACGCCGAAGTCCTGGGCGATCCCGGACAGGCCGGAGGCGTAGCCCTGGCCGACCGCGCGGAACTTCCACTCGGCGCCGTTGCGGTAGAGCTCGCCGAAGATCATGGCGGTCTCGGTGGCGGCGTCCTCGGAGAGGTCGTAGCGGGCGAGCTCGGTGCCACCGGCGGCGTTCACCACGCGGATGTAGGCGTTGCGGACCTGGCCGAAGTTCTGCGACCGGGCCACGGCGTCGTAGATCGAGACCGGGAAGGTGATCCGGGCGGCCTCGGCCGGCAGCGAGGCGAGGTTGACGTTGATCGCCTCGTCGTCGCCGGCGCCCTCGCCGGTGCGGTTGTCACCGGTGTGGACGACGGTGTTGTCCGGCGTGCTGGTGTTGTTGAAGAAGACGAAGTGGCTGTTGGACAGCACCTTGCCGTCCGCGTTCAGCACGATCGCGCTGGCGTCCAGGTCGAACTCGGCACCGGTCGTGGTGCGGACGTCCCAGCCGAGGCCGACGGTGACCGCGGTCAGGCCGGGGGCCTCCTTGGTCAGCGAGACGTTGCCACCCTTGGAGAGGCTCACTGGCATGGTGTGTGCAGTCCCTTCGATTGCTATTTGCCGGGGATAACGCGGGAACCGCCGGTATTGGTTCCACGCGCTCCGGTCCGGTCCCGGGTATTCCCCGTCAGATCCGGCGGAACCGGCCCTGGAGTGTCCAGATGGCCGGATTGTCGGCGAGATCGGGGTGCATGTCGAAGAGGTCGGCCAGGGTGTCCTGGAGGAAGTCGCGGGCCTCGCGCCGCAGGTCCGCGTGGCGGATCACGGCGGGCGGCTCGTCGGGCAGCCAGGTGGCGCTGACCTCGACCCAGTTGAACCGGCGGGCGAACCGCAGCAGCTCGGTGTTCTGGGTGAAGTCGAGGTCGGCGGTCTGCACCCGGGCGGCGCGGCCGCCGGCCGGGTCGCGGTCCAGCTCCTCGACGATGTCGCAGAGCGCCCAGGCGAAGTCCAGCACCGGGACCCATCCCCAGGCTGTGGACAGCTCCGCGCCCTCGGCGTCGAGGTAGACGTCGCCGCAGAACAGGTCGTACCGCAGCGCCTGCACGCTCGCGGTCCGGTAGTCGGTCTGCGGGGGGTCGGGGAAGCGGTTGGAGAGGGAGTAGCCGAGCTCGATCACGTACGCCATTGTCGGGGGTGCGGGCGGCGACGGATAACCGGCGCCGGACGACCGGATAACCGGGTGACCCGGCGCGGGCGGGCGGGGGATGATGGGCGCATGCCCGAGCCCATCCGCGTACGGGGGTCGGTGGTCGTCCCCGACGCCGAGCTCGTCTGGCGCTTCTCGCGTTCCTCCGGCCCCGGTGGCCAGCACGTCAACACCTCCGACACCCAGGTCGAGCTCCGCTACGACCTCGCCGCCTCCGCCGCGCTGCCCGAGGTGTGGAAGCAGCGCGCCCTGGAGCGGCTGGCCGGCCGGCTGGTGGACGGGCGGGTGCTGGTGGTCCGGGCCTCCGAGCACCGTTCGCAGTGGCGCAACCGGGAGGTGGCGGCGGCCCGGCTGGCCGCGCTGCTCGGCGAGGCGACCGCGCCGCCGCCGAAGGCGCGCCGGGCGACCAAGCCCAGCAAGGGCATGGTCGAGCGGCGGCTCTTCAACAAGCGGCACCGCTCCGAGCTGAAGCAGGGGCGGCGCGCCCAGCGCGGCGGGGAGTAGCGGGGCGGGCAGCGGCGCGGCCGGGGGCTCAGCCCAGGGTGCGGTAGCCGCCGCGGAAGTAGAGCAGCGGGCGGCCGCCGGGGTCGGGGACGGTCGCCTCCAGGACGCGGCCGAGCAGCAGGGTGTGGTCACCGGCGGCTATCCGCTGCTCGGTGCGGCACTCGACGGTGGCGAGCGCGCCGTCGATCAGCGGGGCGCCGCTGTGCGGGCCGCGGTGGTGCGGGGCGTCCGCGAACAGCAGCCGGTCACTGAGCCGGCCCTTCATGGCGAACCGCGAGCCGAGCGCCTTCTGGTTCTCCGCCAGCAGGGAGACCGCCCAGGTGTCGGCCCGGGAGAGCACCTCGTCCATCCGGGAGTCCTCGCGGACCGAGATCAGGACCAGCGGCGGTTCCAGGGACACGGAGAGGAAGGACGTGGCGGTCATGCCGACGTCCTCGCCGTCGTCCGGGTCGTGGACGGTCACCAGGCTCACGCCGGCGGCGAGCTGGGAGAGCGCCGCCCGGAACTCGTCGGGGCTGGCTTGGGAGGCAGCTTCGGGCTGCGGTGACGGGTACACGTACCGCACGGTAGCCCGGGTCCGGGCGGAACGGCATCGGGCCCTGGTCGTAGGACCAGCGGCGCAGTCCGCTCGGCGCGCGGGCCATGCGACCGGCCACGGGAAATGTTCCGATGGGGCGCTATGTCCCCTTATGGGACAGATGAACTGATTAACGGTGCATTAGCGCTGTGTGATTTAAGTCACAAGTGATGACCTATTGCTGACCGAGCGTGCCGAGCGCGGTGCTCCCTGTGATTCAGTTCTTCTGGCAATCGGACGATAACCAATCAAGACCTATCCGAAGCAGCCGGGGAGCCCCCGCATGGAAGCCGAGTCGGAGCCGTACGTCCGTCTCGCGACCCTCCGCACCTTGCACCGGGTCGTGGCGGACCTCAACGCTGCCCGCAGCCTGGCGGGCACGCTGCAGGCCGTGGTCGAGGGCGCGGTGCACGGGCTCGGCTTCGACGCCGCCGCGGTCAGCCTGGTCCGGCCGGACGGGGACCTCGTGGTGGCGGCCGTCTGGGAGCTGGAGGAGAGCGCCATGGGCGGCCCCTCCGTCCTGCTCGGCCAGGTCGGCTCCCGCGAGTCCTGGGACCGGCTGCTCGGCGTCAGCGACCACTGGGGCACCCTGCGCTTCCTCCCCTACGACCGCGGCTGGGCCGTCGCCAGCGACATCCCGCGCTGGATCGGGGACGGCCCGATGCCGGTCTACGCCAACGACTGGCACCCCGCCGACGGCCTGCTCGCCCCGATGTACAGCGCCGGCGGCGACCTGCTCGGCGTGCTCTCGGTGGACCGCCCGCGCAGCGGCAAACGGCCCGGCGCCTGGACCCGCGAGGCCCTGGAGATGTTCTCCCTGCAGGCCTCCATCGCGATCGGCAACGCCCGGCTGCGGGCCGAGATGCAACGCGCGCTGGCCCGCCTGGAGAAGGAGCAGCAGGCGCTGCGGGCCAGCGAGGAGAGCTTCCGCCAGGCCTTCGAGTACGCGCCCAGCGGGATGGCCATCACCGAGCTGCACGGCGCCGGACGCGGCCAGCTGACCCGCGTCAACGACGCGCTCTGTCGCCTGCTCGGCCGCCCCCGGGCGGTGCTGCGCCAGCAGAGCTTCGCCGACCTCGTCCACCCGGACGACCGGGCGCTGCTGGAGCGCACCAGCGCCGAGAGCGGCCGGGCGGAACTGCGCCTCTCCCGCCGGGACGGCGGCTACCAGTGGGTCTGTCTGCGGAACTCGATCGTCGCGGACGCCGCCGAGGGCCCGAGCTTCCTGCTCACCCACGTCGAGGACATCGAGGACCGGAAGCGGCACGAGCTCCAGCTCGCCCACCGGGCCAGCCACGACGCGCTCACCGGCCTGCCGAACGGCGCCGAGCTGAAGTCCCGGCTCGGCCGGCGGCTCTGCGCCCAGCCGCAGGCCGCGGTCGCCGCCGGGCACCCGGCCGGGCCGCTCGACGCCGGGTACGGAGGTGCCGGGTACGGGGGCGCCGGCTACCCGGGGGTGGCCTACCCGGCGGCCGGCTACCAGGCCGGCGGTCAGGTCGGCGGTCAGGTCGGTGGCCAGCCGGTCGGCGCGGGCTACCCGGAGAACGGTTTCGGCGGCTACCCGGAGAACCTGTTCGGCGACTCCTACAGCGCGCACACCGCGTACGAGGGCCTGGACGGCGCGGAGCCGCGGACCGGTCCGGCGCACGGCTACGGCAGCCCGGAGGGGTACCCGGCCCCCGCCGACGGCGCGCCGACCGGGCCGGGCGGCTACGGCGAGCACGTCCACGCGGTGGTCCCGGCCGACCACGGGCCCGGCGGCGAGGTGTGGTCCGGCCCGTTCCGCTCGGGCAGCCCGGCCGCCGTCGAGAAGGGCCTCGCGGTGATCTTCTGCGACCTCGACGGCTTCAAGTCGATCAACGACCGGTTCGGCCACAACGCCGGTGACGCCGTCCTGGTCGAGGTCGCCCGCCGGCTCAGCGGCGCCGTGCGCGACGGCGACACGGTGGCCCGGCTCGGCGGCGACGAGTTCGTGGTGCTGGCCGACGGCATCGGCCGCGACGAGGCGAAGGACCTCGCCCACCGGCTGCGCAACGCGATCATCCCGCCGATGCGGATCGACGGACGGGCGATGCGGGTCGGCGTCAGCCTGGGGATCGGCTGGGCCGGCTGCGGGATGAGCATCGAAGAGGTGCTGCACACCGCCGACGAGCGGATGTACGACGAGAAGCGGGCCCGGGGCGGCGCGGTGCGCGGCGCGCGCGGCGAACGCTCGCACCGACGGGCCGGCTGAAGCACCGTCGTCCGGCCCGCCGGGCACCCGTCGTCCGGGCCGGCCGAGCGCCGTCCGGAGGCCGTCGGGCACCGCTCGGGACGCCGTCCGCGGGGTGCCGGGGAGGCCGGTCGGACGGAAAGCTACTCGCCGGTTGTCAAGGGGTCTTTCCGGGGCGTGACGAACGACAGGTAGGGTTCCCGGGTACGAGCGACCACGACCAGCGCCGGCGGCACGGCAGCCAGGCGGCGCGACCGCGATGGGGGAGTTGACCACCGTGACCACCGCCGGCAACAGCGGAGTGCCCCAGGGCCCGGAGGGCGGCGCCCCGCAGGACGACGATCCGTTCGGCTACCTGTACCGCCCGGCCGACGGCGGCTCCGGCCAGCAGGCCGAGCCGCAGCAGGGCGTGCCGCGGACGAACTACAACCGTCCGATGGAGGTCGGCCGCGCCCAGTACGGGCAGCAGCCCCGACCCCAGCAGCCGTACCCGCCGCAGTCGGGCTACCCGCAGGCCCAGCCGCAGCAGCCCTACCCGCCGCAGGGCGACTACGCCGCCCCGGCCCAGCAGCCCCGCTACGCCGAGCACTCCCGGCCGCAGCCGGGGGAGGAGCGGCCGAGCAGCGGCCGCGGCAAGGGCGCCGTGATCGGCGCGGTGGCGGTGGTCGCGGCCATCGCGATCGGCGCCGGGATAGCGCTCTCCGGCGACAAGGACAAGGACGCCAAGGACACCAAGGACGCCAAGGGCGGCACCGCCCCGGCGACCGCCCCGGCCTCGCCGGGCACCGGGACCGGCAGTGCGAGCCCGACCGGTTCGGCCTCGGCCACGCCCTCGGCGAGCGCCTCGGCCGGCGTCCCGGGCACCTTCGACGTGAGCCAGCTCCAGGGGCAGAACGCGCCCTCCGGCAACACCGTCAAGGGCGCCAAGTCGACCGACGGCAGCTACCTGACGCTCAACCCGGGCGGCACGATCACCTGGACCGGGGACGTCGCGGCGGCCGGCACCTACAAGTTCACCGTGCACTTCAACAACCCGGGCGCCGACGCCAGGGCCGTCGCGACGGTGAACGGCAAGGACTGGCCGGGCGGGCTGAACCTCAAGAACTGGTCGCCGGGCAAGGAGCCCGCCAACTCCTGGTTCAACAGCTACATAACCCCGCCGCTGCAGGCGGGGACGAACACCGTCGTGCTCTCGCTGCCGGCCGGCACCGGCACGATCCTGATCGACCAGGTGGTGCTGGAGGCGGCCTGACCGCCCCGGACACACCGACGGCCGTCCATCCCTTCGAAGGGGTGGACGGCCGTCGCGTGTGCGCGTGCGGTCAGGCGGTGCGGACCGGGGCGAACCGGTCTCCGCCGGTGATCCACTCGCCGCGCCGCATGACGGCGACCAGGTCGTGGGTGGCGGAGTCCAGCACGGCGAGGTCGGCGAGCTTGCCGGTCTCCAGGGTGCCGACCTGGTCGCCGAGGCCGAGCAGCCGGGCCGGGACGGTGGAGAGCGACTCGACGGCCTGGTTGAGCGTCAGGCCGTTGACCGTGACCGAGCGCTTGAACGCCACGTCCAGGGTGAGCGTGGAGCCGGCGATCGAGCCGCCCTCGACCAGCCGCGCCACGCCGTCCTTGACCTCGACCTGGAGCGGGCCGAGCGGGTAGAGGCCGTCGCCCATGCCGGCCGCGCCCATCGCGTCGGTGATCAGGGCGACCCGGGAGGCGCCGGCGGTGCCGTACGCGAGGTCGAGGACCGAGGGGTGCAGGTGCACGCCGTCGTTGATCAGCTCGACGGTGACCCGCTCGTCCTCCAGCAGCGCCACGATCGGGCCGGGGGCGCGGTGGGCGATCCCGGGCATGGCGTTGAACAGGTGGGTGGCGACGGTCGCGCCGGCCTCGATGGCTTCGAGGGTCTTGGCGTAGTCGGAGTCGGTGTGGCCGACGGCGGCGATCACACCGAGGTCGGCGAGCATCCGCACCGAGTCCAGGCCGCCGGGCAGCTCGGGGGCGAGGGTGACCATCTTGGCGTGGCCGCGGGCGGCGTCGACCAGCTTGCGCACCAGCGCCGGGTCGGGCTCGCGCAGCAGGTCGGGGCGGTGCGCGCCGCACCGGTTGTGCGAGATGAACGGGCCCTCGAAGTGGATGCCGGCGAGCACGCCGTCCTCGACCAGCTCGGACAGCACCGCGGCCTGGCGGATCAGGTCGTCGATCTCGCCGGTGACGGTGGAGGCGACGGTGGTGGTGGTGCCGTGCTCCAGGTGCGTGCGGGCCGCGAGCAGGGCCTCCTCGGCGACGCCGGAGGCGTACGAGGCGCCGCCGCCGCCGTGCACGTGCAGGTCGACGAAGCCGGGGACGACGGTGTGTCCGGTGAGGTCGAGGTCGCCGGGGGCGGCCGCGCCGCCGAGACCGGCGATCCGGGGGCCCTCGATGGCGAGGCGGTCGCCCTCGACGACGCCGCCGGGGAGCACCAGCCGGGCGCCGGCCAGGGCGGTACGGGCGGCGGAACGGTCCGCGGTCACGCGGTCACCTCCGTGGAGAGTAGGTCCCAGGCGAGCAGGCCCGCGCCGAGCGACGCGGCGGTGTCTTTGAGCATGGCGGGTACGACCTCGGGGGGCATCTGGAAGGTCAGCCGCTCGGTGACCGCCGCCCGCAGGGGGGTGAAGAGGGTGTCGCCGGCCTCGGCGAGCCCGCCGCCGACGATCACCCGGGTCGGGTCCAGCAGGCTCTGGGCGAGGACGATGCCGTCGGCCAGCGCCTCCACCGCCCGCTGCCAGACCGCGACCGCGCGCGGGTCCCCGGCGTCCACCGCGACGGCGCAGGATGCCGCGTCGGCGTCGGGGTCGCCCACGGCCTCGGCCCAGGCGCGGGAGACGGCGGAGGCGGAGGCGAGGGTCTCCAGGCAGCCGCGGGCGCCGCAGCCGCACTGCGGACCGCCGGGGCGGACCACCACGTGGCCGATCTCGCCGCCGTAGCCGTGGGCACCGGCCTCGATCCGGCCGTCGATGCCGATGGCGCCGGCGATGCCGGTGCCGAGGGCGATGAAGAGGAAGCGCCCGACCCCCCGGCCGGCCCCGATCCGGCCCTCGGCGAGGCCGCCGGACCGCACGTCGTGGCCGAGGGCGACCGGCATCGCCGCGCCGCCGGGTACGGCCAGGCGCTCGCCGAGCAGCTTGCGCATCGGCAGGTCGCGCCAGCCGAGGTTGGCGGAGAAGACCGCGATGCCGTTCTTCTCGTCGATCGTCCCCGGGACGGCGACTCCCGCCGCCAGGGGCGCGACGCCGAAGCGGCTGCGGCCCTCGTCCGCCAGATCGGCGGCGAAGTCGAGGATGGCGGCGACCACGGCGTCCGTTCCGTGCTCCCGCCCGGTCGGGCGTCGTGCTTCGAACAGCACGGAGCCGTCCTGGGCGAGCAGCGCGGCCTTCATGCCGGTGCCGCCTACATCGAGTGCGATGACGTGCTTCACGGAGGACAGTTTCCCTTGGGCGAGTAGAAGAGGTCTAGTCCAGTTGTCGGATTGGTCTGGTCCAAACGGGTGAGCTTTGTCGCAGAAGCGTGTGGTGTGCGGCACTTTTCGCGGATTTTGTTGCGCGCTGTGCAACAAGTCCCGCACTTCGATAACTACCGGGCGTGGCGCGGCCAGAGGTATGGACCACTACGGGCGTGGTTTGGCACCCTTGCGGCCTCCCCCCGGCCGGATCGGCCCCCCGATCCGGTCCGTCTCACCCTCAGGACTCCCCCTCGAAGGCGGTACCCGCGTTGGACAGGCGCGCCCAGGCCCCCACCCCGTCGTCCGGCACCCGGCCGTCCGGCATCCCGTCGTCCGGCACCCGGCCGCTCGGCGTCGCGCTGGCCGGCGCGCTGGCCGGCGCGCTGGTGCTCTCCGGCTGCGGCGGCCAGGACGACGGCCCGGTCACCCTCCGGCTGGTCGCCGCCGACTACGGCGAGAACGCGGAGACCAGCTCCAAGCAGTACTGGGACGACGTCGCGCACCGCTTCGAGACCGCCAACCCGGGCATCAGGGTGGACGTCGAGGTGGCGAGCTGGACCGACATCGGCAAGCGGGTGGACGACCTGGTCAAGAGCGGCAAGTCGCCCGACCTGCTGCAGACCGGCGGCTTCGCCGACCAGGCCGCCGCCGACCGGCTGTACAACGCCTCGGACGTGCTCTCCCTGGAGACCCAGGCCAACATCATGGAGTCGTTCTCGCACGCGGGGCAGGTGCTCGGCACGCAGTACGGCATCCCGTTCGTCTCCTCCTCCCGGGTGCTCTTCTACAACAAGGCGGTCTTCCAGAAGGCCGGCATCGCGCAGCCGCCCACCACCTGGAACGAGCTCAAGCAGGCCGCCGAGAAGATCAAGGCCAAGGTCCCGGGCGTCACGCCGTACGGCCTGCCGCTCGGGCCCGAGGAGGCGCCGGCCGAGTCGATGCTCTGGACGCTGAGCGGTGGCGGCAGCCTCTCCGACGACGTCGGCAACTACACCATCGACAGCACCCAGAACCAGGCCACCTTCGGCTGGCTGAAGACCAACCTGGTCGCCACCGGCCTGACTTACCCCGAGCCGGGCAAGATGAACCGCACCCCGGTGTTCAGCGACTTCGCGGCGGGCAAGGTCGCGATGCTCAACGGGCACCCGACGCTGCTGCGGATGGCGGGCAAAGCCAAGATCGACTTCGGCACGGCGCCGATCCCGAAGAAGGACGGCCTGGCGCGGACCGGCAGCCTCGGCGTGGCCGACTGGATGATGGCGTTCAAGGCCAACGGGCACAGGAACGAGATCCGCAAGTTCCTGACCTTCGTGTACGCGAAGGAGAACCAGCTCAAGTTCGACGAGACCTACAACCTGCTCCCGGTCACCCAGGACGCCATGGAGGCGATCTCCAAGGACCCGAAGCACGAGGACCTCAAGCAGTTCGCGGCCGGGCTGGGCAACGCGAGCTTCTACCCGTTCGGCGACCCGGCCTGGGCGGAGGTCTCCAACCGGATCAAGGCCGGCATCGGGGCGGCCGTGACCGGCGACGCCAAGCCGGTGCTGGAGGACCTCCAGCAGGCGGCGGTGAAGGAGGCGGCCCGGGTCCGCAAGTGAACCCGGGCCGGGGCGTACCGAGGGGTCAGAGGGTGATCGCGTAGACCTTGCGGAGCGTCTCGTGGACGGTCCATGTGGTGCGGTCGCCCGCCCGCAGCACCCCGCAGTCGCCCGGGCCGAGCTCCAGCGTCGGGCCGCCGTCGACCACGACGGTGGCCCGTCCGCTGAGCACCGTGAACACCTCGTCCGCCTCGACGTCGGTGACCACCCCCGGGGTGATCTGCCAGATGCCGCGGACCTGGCCGGCCGACTCGTCGAGCACCAGGCCGGACACCTCCGGGCTGCCGGAGACGATCTGGGCCGGGTCGAGCGGGTCGGGTTCGAGTTCCGCGGTCGGGACGTGCAGGGCGAAGGCATCGGTCATGGGGGCGACGCTAGTCGGCGGGCCGGGGCGGCGCAGGACGCAGGGTGTGTCGGGTCCGCGGGGGAGAATGACACTCCGTAGTGATGGGCGGAGGTGCTCCGGGATGGACGCGGACGAAACGGACCGGACGGACGGGACGAGCGGGACGGACCCGTCCGCGGCGGCGGGCGGGCTGGACGAGCGGGACCGGGCGGTGCTCGCGCTGGAGGGCCGCTCCTGGCGGACGGCCGGCGCCAAGGAGCGCGCGGTCCGCGAGGAGCTGGGCCTCTCCAGCACCCGGTACTACCAGCTGCTGAACGCGCTGCTGGACCGGCCGGAGGCGCTCGCGCACGCGCCGGTGCTGGTCAACCGGCTGCGCCGGGTCCGGGACGCCCGGCGGGCGGCGCGCTGAGACATGCGGCCCGGCCGGGCTGGGTACGGTGCCGGGCATGGGGCTCGCTGAGATCGCACGACCGCTGACGGACGCCGGGCGGGAGGGGCTGGCGGCACTGCTCGCCGCACCCCGGGACGCCGTGATCGCCCTCGACTTCGACGGGACGCTGGCACCGATCGTCCCCGACCCGAGCCGGGCCCGGGCCCACCCCGGGGTGGCGCCCGCCCTGCGCGGGCTGGTCCCGCACGTCGGCGCCGTCGCCGTGGTGACCGGCCGCCCGGCCGCCCTGGCGGTGGAGTACGGCGGTCTCGCCGGGCTCGGCGGGCTGGTGGTGCTCGGCCACTACGGCGCGGAGCGCTGGGAGGACGGCGAGCTGACCGCCCCGCCCCCGCACCCCGGGGTGGCCGCGGCGCGGGCGGCGCTGCCCGCGGTGCTGGCGGCGGCCGGCGCGCCGGACGGGACCTGGGTCGAGGACAAGGGCCGCTCGGTGGCCGTCCACACCCGGCGCACGGCCGAGCCGGTGGCTGCGTTCGAGCTGCTGCGGGAGCCGGTGGCCGAGCTGGCCGCCGGGCACGGGCTGGTGGTGGAGCCGGGGCGGCTGGTGCTGGAGCTGCGGCCGCCGGGGGTGGACAAGGGCGCGGCACTGGAGGGCCTGCTGCGCGAGCGGGGCGCGCGTTCGGTGCTGTACGCGGGGGACGACCTGGGCGACGTCGCGGCCTTCGCGGCGGTGGAGAAGCTGCGCGGGCGGGGGCTGGCCGGGCTGCTGGTGTGCAGCGGCCCGGCCGGGGGCGCGGCCGCGGACGCGCCGGTGCGCGAACTCGCCGACCGGGCGGACCTGGTGGTCCCGGGCCCGGCCGGCGTGGTGGAGCTGCTGTCCGCGCTGGGGGAGGCGGTCGCCGGAGCGGGTTGAGCCGGCGGCGCGCCGCCGGGTCAGCGCAGCGCGTTCAGTTGGTCGAGGAACCACTGCTGGGGCGGCAGCGCGGTGGCGGCGGCGGCCAGCCGCTTGGTCCGGTCGGCGCGCTCGCCGGCCGGCATGGTGAGCCCGGCGTGCAGGGCGTCGGCGGTGGCCACCACGTCGAAGGGGTTGACGCTCAGCGCGTCCTCGCCCAGCTCGGCGTGCGCGCCGGCCTCCCGGGAGAGGACCAGCGCGCAGCCCCGGTCGGAGACCACCGGGACCTCCTTGGCGACCAGGTTCATGCCGTCCCGGATCGGGTTGACCAGCGCCACGTCGGCCAGCCGGTAGGCGGCCAGCGAGCGCGCGAAGTCGTCGTCGAGGTGCAGCAGCACGGGCTGCCAGCCGGGCGTGCCGAACTCCGCGTTGATCTCCTCGGCGAGCTCCCGCACCCGCGCGGTGTAGGCGCGGTACTCGGCGAGGTCGGTGCGGGAGGGGTAGGCGAAGGCGATGTGCACCACCCGGTCGCGCCACTCGGGGCGGGTGCGCAGCAGGTGCCGGTAGGCCAGGAAGCCGCGGACGATGTTCTTGCTCAGCTCGGTGCGGTCGACCCGGACCACGGTCCGGCGGTCGCCGACGGCCGCGCGCAGGGCGGCCAGCCGCTCGTCCACGTCCGGCCGGTGGGCGCGCTCGCGCAGGAAGTCGGCGTCGGCGCCGAGGCCGTGCACGCCGAGCGCGGTGGTGCGGCCCCCGTGCGTGACGGTGAGCGCCTCGCGGTCGACGGCGGCGCCGAGCAGGCGCTCGCAGCAGTCGGCGAAGGCGAGCGCCCAGCGGCGGGTCAGGAAGCCGGCCCGGTCGGCGCCGAGGATGCCGGTGAGGACGGCCTCGGCGATGTCGTCGGGCAGCAGCCGCAGGTACTCGGGCGGCGCCCAGGGGGTGTGCGAGAAGTGGCCGATCCGCAGGTCGGGGCGGGCGGCCCGGAGCAGCGCCGGGACCAGCGAGAGGTGGTAGTCCTGCACCAGGACGGCGGCGCCGGGGGCGGCCTCGGCGGCGAGGGCCTCGGCGAAGGCGGTGTCGTACGCGGTGTAGGCCTGCCACTCGGTGCGGAAGGCGGCGTCGAAGGCGGGGGCGGTCGGGGTGTCCCAGAGCAGGTGGTGGGCGAACCAGAGGGTCGAGTTGGCGATGCCGTTGTAGGCGCGGGCGAAGGTCTCGGGGTCGATGTCGAGCATCCGGACGGCCTGGCCGCCGACGTCGTGGCCGGCCCGGTCGAGCCGCCCGTCGGGGGCCTCCCGGGCGGCCCGGCGGTCGGCGTCGGAGAGCGCGGCGCAGACCCAGAGGCCGTCCGGGTCGTCGATCGCGGAGAGCCCGGAGACCAGGCCGCCGCCGCCTCTGCGGAGGGTCAGCGTGCCGTCCTCGGCGGTGCCGAACGACACCGGTCCCCGGTTGGACGCGACCAGGACGGGGGCGGCGCCGGTCGGATTCGAACGCTCGGTCGTGAGAGGGCCCATGGTTGGTTGGTTGCCGGGGGTTCCGGGCGGCAAACCCTTCACCGTCGGGTGGCGTACTCGGGGAGGGTGTGCATCGGCGGGCGTTCGGTGGCGGTGACGGGGTGGGAGTGGGCGGTGAACGCGCGGGTCTCCGGGTCGCGGGTGAACTGGGTGAGCAGCGGGTGGACCAGGTCGGCGGAGGCCTTCAGCCGGTGGGTGCGGTCGAGCCGTTCGAGCGCGGTGCGGTAGATGGTGGCGGCCATCCGGCCGAGCGCCTGGCCGTCCTGGTGCCGGTGGTGGCGGACGCCGACGTCCACCTGGGCGAGCGCGTCCAGGCCGGCCGTCTCCAGGGCGTCGACCAACAGGCCCAGTTCGACTCCGTACCCGGTGGGGAAGGGCAGTCGTTCGAGCAGCGAGCGGCGGGCCGCGTACTCGCCGCCGAGCGGCTGGACGAAACCGGCGAGTTCCGGCCAGTGCAGGTTGAGCAGCGGGCGGGCGACCAGTTCGGTGACCCGGCCGCCGCCGGCCGGGACGACCGCCCCGTCGGTCTCCAGGGGCCGGTCGTACATGGCCTTGACCAGCTGGATCCCCGGTTCGGTGAGCAGCGGGCCGAGGATGCCGGAGACCAGGGCGGGGTCGAAGGCGCGCAGGTCGGCGTCGACGAAGCAGACGATCTCGCCGCGGGTGACCAGCAGCGAGCGCCAGAGCACCTCGCCCTTGCCGGGGGCGGCGGGCAGCCGGGGCAGGATCGCGTCCCGGTGGTGCACGGTGGCGCCGGCCTCGGCGGCGACCGCGGCGGTGGCGTCGGTGGAGCCGGAGTCGACCACGACCAGCTCGTCGACCAGCGGCCGGCGCTCCATCAGTTCGCGCCGGATGACCCGGACGATGTCGCCGACGGTGGCCTCCTCGTCCAGCGCGGGGAGGACGACGCTGACGGTGCCGGCCGGGCCGAGCGCGCGCTTGGCCGCCAGCAGGGTGTCCACCGGGCGGTCGGCCGCGCGCCACGAGCGTCGGCGCAGCCAGGACGCCGTCTCGGGGGGGAGCGCGGGGATCGGTTCGGCGGGCACGGTCTCTCCTCGACGAGGTGGGGTGGGACGGGTCATCTCGCGTGGCGGACGGTCCCGTTCGGGGTTGACGCCTTCGGATACAGTCTTCGTACAGCGGTCGGACCTTCGCACGCCGGGGTCACCGCTGAGCACGACCACAACTTCACAGAGCTCATCCAGAGGGACTGAGGGAACGGCCCGTTGACGTCCCGGCAACCTTCTCGCTCGGCTGTCGTCGACAGGCCCCGGCGGGACAGGTGCCAATTCCGGCCTGTGGCGCGACCGCGTCACGGGGAAGATGAGGAGAGAGGCCTCCGCCCATCATGGCTATCGACACAGCTGCACCTGTCACCGTTGACCTCGGCCCCGCCGCCGCGCTGTCCTGTCGCGAGTGCGGCACCCGCTTCCCGCTCGGTCCCAGCTTCGCCTGTGTGGAGTGCTTCGGCCCGCTGGAGATCGCCTACGAGTTCGGCAGCGCGGGCGCGGAGGAGCTGCGCAAGCGGATCGAGGCCGGTCCGGCGTCGATCTGGCGGTACGCGCCGCTGCTCCCGGTCCCGGCCGACGTGGCGACCAAGCCCAACCTCAACCCCGGCTGGACCCCGCTGGTGAAGGCCGACAACCTGGGCCGCGAGCTCGGGTTCACCGCCCGGCTGCACGTCAAGGACGACTCCGGCAACCCGACGCACTCCTTCAAGGACCGCGTGGTGGCCTGCGCGATCGAGGCGGCCCGGGCGTTCGGCTACACCACGCTGTCCTGCTCGTCGACCGGCAACCTGGCCGGCGCGGTGGGCGCGGCGGCGGCCCGGGCGGGTTTCAAGTCCTGCGTGTTCATCCCGCACGACCTGGAGCAGGGCAAGGTCGTGATGGCCGGGGTGTACGGCGGCGAGCTGGTCGGCATCGAGGGCAACTACGACGACGTGAACCGGTTCTGCTCGGAGCTGATCGGCGACCCGGCCGGCGAGGGCTGGGGCTTCGTCAACGTCAACCTGCGGCCGTACTACGGCGAGGGCTCCAAGACGCTGGCGTACGAGATCTGCGAGCAGCTGGGCTGGCGGCTGCCGGAGCAGATCGTCATCCCGATCGCCTCGGGCTCGCAGCTCACCAAGATCGACAAGGGGCTGCAGGAGCTGATCAAGCTCGGCCTGGTCGAGGACCGGCCGTACCGGATCTTCGGCGCCCAGGCGGCGGGCTGCTCGCCGGTGTCGGCGGCGTTCAAGGCCGGCCAGGATGTGATTCGCCCGGTCAAGCCGGACACCATCGCCAAGTCGCTGGCGATCGGCAACCCGGCCGACGGCCCGTACGTGCTGGACATCGCCCGGCGCACCGGCGGCGCGGTGGAGGACGTGACGGACGAGGAGGTCGTGGCGGCGATCCGGCTGCTGGCCCGGACCGAGGGCATCTTCGCCGAGACCGCCGGCGGGGTGACCGTCGGCGTGCTGAAGAAGCTGGTCGAGACCGGGCAGCTGGACCCGGCGAAGGAGACCGTCGCGATCAACACCGGCGACGGCCTGAAGACCCTCGACGCCGTCTCCGAGGCCGGGATGACCGCCGTCATCCGGCCGACCCTGGAGGCCTTCCGCGGCGCCGGCCTGGCGTCCGACTGACCTCGCCCCACCCCCGCCCCGCCCCGCACCCCCGCGTTTGAGCCCCCGCACCGAGGAGACCCCCATGAGCGCCAGCGTCCGTATCCCGACCATCCTGCGCACCTACACCGGCGGCGCCGGCGAGGTGCCCGCCGAGGGCGCCACCCTGGGCGAGGTCATCGCCGACCTGGAGAAGAACCACGCCGGGATCGCCGCCCGCATCCTGGACGACACGGGCAAGCTGCGCCGCTTCGTCAACGTCTACGTGAACGACGACGACGTGCGGTTCGCCGAGGGCCTGGCGACCGAGATCAAGGACGGCGCGAACGTCTCGATCATCCCGGCGGTCGCCGGCGGCTGCTGAGCCGCTGCCGCGCGCCCGTCCCGCTCGCCGGTCCCGCTGGTCCCAACCGCCCGCCGCGCGCCGTTCCCGGCCGCCCGCAGTACGGAATTCCGTCCTGCGGGCGGCCGCGCGCATTTTGGCGGGAATATTCTCGGCCCTGGTCGGAGTAAAGTGTCGCTCTACCGGGAACAGGGGCGCCCCACCCCTGTGGATCGGTCGCTCCGGGAACGAATCCATCGCACCGGCACCGCGGCCGGCGTCCGGCCGGCGAGACCGGTGGCGGGCCCCGGGCCGGGAAACATGTCAGGCCGGTGTCAGAATTCCGGCAGGGATTTTGGGTATTACGTCCGCTATGTCCGGCAGGAATCGCGGCTTTTCTTCCGATTGCTCCCGTGCTGTCCCTTGGCCTTCCGAGGGAATTCCCCGCCATTGACCCTGTTGCAGAGGGCGTCGATCCGGATACATTCAGCCGCGGTCGACGCAATCGCCCGTTCGCCGGATGCCGTTCGGCGGCATCGGGGGGATTGTGGCGTGCGCGGCTGCGCCCAGGGGGGGTTCCCCGGGCCGGCCTCCAACCAGACCCACGCCCGCAGACCTGCGGGCGCGTGAAGGGCCAGCACAGCACTAGGGGAGTTCGGAATGGCTCAGGGCACCGTCAAGTGGTTCAACGCGGAGAAGGGCTACGGCTTCATCGCGGTCGACGGTGGTGCGGACGTCTTCGTCCACTACAGCGCGATCCAGATGGACGGCTACCGCACCCTTGAGGAGGGCCAGCGGGTCGAGTTCGAGATCTCTCAGGGGCAGAAGGGCCCGCAGGCGGACATGGTCCGCGCGGCGGTCTGACCTTTCCGACACCCAGGAGTTCGGCTCGGCCCATCGGCTGGTGCGCCTCTTGCTTCACGACGGGCCCGTGCGACCTCGGTCGCCCGGGCCCGTCGGCATGTCCGGAGCGGGCCGGCCGGTGCCCGGCGGACGCCCGCCGAGCACCTGATCCACGGCTCGCGGGTTGGCGATTGGGCTTGCACTCACCCACCCAGAGTGCTAATCATTGGCGTTAGCACTCACAGCGTGAGAGTGACAGCGGACCGGGTCGGTGAGGCCCCCGGGAGCGGTAGGGGAAAGGACCCCCGCACACCAGGGCCGTCCGTCGCGGGCACCCCTTGGTCCGAGCAGTCGACCGTGTCCCGGAGGACCACTTCTGATGGCCAAGATCATCGCCTTTGATGAGGAAGCTCGCCGCGGCCTTGAGCGTGGCATGAACCAGCTCGCCGACGCGGTGAAGGTCACGCTCGGCCCCAAGGGCCGCAACGTCGTGCTGGAGAAGAAGTGGGGCGCCCCCACGATCACCAACGACGGTGTCTCCATCGCCAAGGAGATCGAGCTCGAGGACCCCTACGAGAAGATCGGCGCGGAGCTCGTCAAGGAGGTCGCCAAGAAGACCGACGACGTCGCGGGTGACGGCACCACCACCGCCACCGTGCTGGCCCAGGCGCTCGTCCGCGAGGGTCTGCGCAACGTCGCCGCCGGCGCCAACCCGATGGCCCTGAAGCGCGGTATCGAGAAGGCCGTCGCCGCCGTCTCGGACCAGCTGCTGGCCCAGGCCAAGGACGTGGAGACCAAGGAGCAGATCGCCTCCACCGCCTCCATCTCGGCCGCCGACACCCAGATCGGCGAGCTCATCGCCGAGGCCATGGACAAGGTCGGCAAGGAAGGCGTCATCACCGTCGAGGAGAGCAACACCTTCGGTCTGGAGCTTGAGCTCACCGAGGGCATGCGCTTCGACAAGGGCTACATCTCGGCCTACTTCGCCACCGACCTGGAGCGTATGGAGACCTCGTTCGAGGACCCCTACATCCTGATCGCCAACTCCAAGATCGGCTCGGTCAAGGACCTGCTGCCGCTGCTGGAGAAGGTCATGCAGAGCGGCAAGCCGCTCGTCATCATCGCCGAGGACGTCGAGGGCGAGGCCCTGTCGACCCTGGTCGTGAACAAGATCCGCGGCACCTTCAAGTCCGTCGCCGTCAAGGCCCCGGGCTTCGGCGACCGCCGCAAGGCCATGCTCCAGGACATCGCCATCCTCACCGGCGGCACCGTGATCTCCGAGGAGGTCGGCCTGAAGCTGGAGAACGCCGGCGTCGACCTGCTGGGCACCGCCCGCAAGGTGGTCATCACCAAGGACGAGACCACCATCGTCGACGGTGGCGGCGACAGCGAGCAGGTCGCGGGCCGCGTGAGCCAGATCCGCGCCGAGATCGAGAACAGCGACTCGGACTACGACCGCGAGAAGCTCCAGGAGCGCCTCGCCAAGCTGGCCGGCGGCGTGGCCGTCATCAAGGCCGGCGCGGCCACCGAGGTGGAGCTCAAGGAGCGCAAGCACCGCATCGAGGACGCCGTCCGCAACGCCAAGGCCGCCGTCGAGGAGGGCATCGTCGCCGGTGGTGGCGTCGCCCTGCTGCAGGCCGGTGTCGCGTTCGACAAGCTGGAGCTGGACGGCGACGAGGCCACCGGTGCCAACATCGTCCGCGTCGCGCTGGAGGCCCCGATCAAGCAGATCGCGACCAACGCCGGCCTGGAGGGTGGCGTCGTGGTGGAGAAGGTGCGCAACCTCCCCGCCGGTCACGGCCTGAACGCCGCCACCAACGAGTACGTCGACCTGGTCGCCGAGGGCATCATCGACCCGGCCAAGGTCACCCGCTCCGCGCTGCAGAACGCCGCCTCCATCGCGGCACTGTTCCTCACCACCGAGGCCGTCATCGCCGACAAGCCGGAGAAGGCCGCCGCGGCCGCCGGCGGCGGCATGCCGGGCGGTGACATGGACTTCTGATCCGACTGATCGGATCGGCTGGTCTTTCGTCCGCACGGGCGGTTCCCCTCGGGGAGCCGCCCGTGCGGCGTTGTTTGGGAGAATGGGCGGATGGCTTCCGCAGATGACATCGAGACCGCCCTGCACCAGGCACGGGCGCTGATCCTGGCCGACCTGACCGCACGGGACGTCGCGGACGCCGCCGTGGTGTCGCTGGTCGAGACCGCCGTCACGCACCGCCGCTGGTGGCTGGAGCAGTGGCCGGACGGCACCGAGTACGTGCTCGGCCTGGTCGCCCAGGACGTCCAGGACGCGCTGCTGGAGGCGTACGGCCGCTGGCCGCTCTGCACCTCCTGCGCGGCGGACGGCGACCCGCACGCGCTCGGCGTGGAGCCCGAGCTGGGGCCGGAGCCGCACTGGGTCTGCGGCAAGGAGGGCACGGTCGTCGCGCCCGTCGGACAGCTCGGCTGAGGCCGGCGGGCGTCGCGGTGGTGCGTCAGCCGTCGAGCGTGTCGAGCTCGGCGGCCAGATTGGCGCGGGCCGGGGCGTCGAAGCGGGCGTGCGCGCCGGGCGTGTGGTACAGCGCGGGGAGTGCGAGCAGCTGCCGCAGCACGGCCGCGCGCCCGGCCCGGAAGTCCGGCTCGGGGACGAAGGCGTACTCCGCCCGGACGGCGGCCGCGTACGCCGCGTAGGCCTGCGGCGACCCGCCGAGGACGGCGAGGTCGGCGTCGCACAGCACCTCGCCGTCGCGGTCGCCCGGCTCGGGCCGGTGGGTGACGGTCAGCCGGACCAGCCGGGCGACCTCGGCGATCCGGGCTTCGGCCAGTCCCGCCTCGGTGAGCGCCCGGACGGCGAGGGCGGCGCTGCGCTCCTCGTTCTCGCTCCGGTCCGGGCGGTAGACGGCGTCGTGGAACCAGGCGGCCAGCCGGACGGCGTCCGGGTCGTCGGCGTGCCCGGCGAGCGCGTCCACATGGGCCAGCACCGCGCGCAGGTGGTCGGTGGAGTGGTAGCGGCGCTGCGGTTCGGCCCAGCGGCGCAGCAGCTCCCGGCCGGACGGCTCGGGGTCGGCGCTCGCGCCGCAGCGGCGGAGCAGGGCGGTCCAGGCGGCGAGGAGCTCGGGGTCGGCGTCGGCGGGCATGGGGCCATTCTGGTGGGTCGTGGCGAACTGATCGGCGATTCCACTGGACTGGATATGCCGGTGACCGATATATATAGAGGCATGACAGAACGGGCCATGCAGGAGCCCACGCTGCTCCTACTCACCGCGCTGGCCGATGCCCCCAGGCACGGCTACGCGCTCATCCAGGAGATCGCCGCGATCTCGGACGGCCGGGTCAAGATGCGCACCGGCACCCTGTACGGAGCGCTGGACCGGCTGCTCCAGCAGGGCCTCATCGAGGTCGCGGCCGAAGAGGTCGTCGACGGCCGCGCCCGGCGCACCTACGCGCTCACCGAGGGCGGCCGGGGCGCGCTGGCCACCGAGGCGGAGCGGCTGCGCGCCGTCGCCGAGGAGGCGCAGCGCCGGCTGGCGACCGTCCGTCCGGTCGCGGTCCGACCCGCGACCGGTTCCGCCAAGCTCGCTTTCACCAAGGTCAGGGGGGCCTTCGCATGACCACCGATCAGACCATGCCCGGACTGCTGGGGGAGCCGGTGGCGCTGCGCGCCGCGCTCAAGCTCTACCCGGCCCGCTACCGCCGTGAGCGCGGCGACGAGCTGACCGCCGTCTTCGCCGACTCCACCGCCGAGTCCGGCAAGCTCGCCACCGCCCGCGAGGCCCTCGACCTCGGGGCGTACGGACTGCGCATGCGCACCGGCCTGACCTCCTCCTCGACCACCGGACGGCTGTTCGCGCTCGCCGCGCCGCTGATCGCCGGGGCGATCGCGGGCGTCGGCCTGGCCCGCGGCGTGTACGACGCGGTCACCCCTGGCTGGACCTCGATGTGGGACGCGCCGGACCGGCTCGGCCACATTCCCGGCTACCTCTGGTACGTCGGCCAGGTGTTCGTGCCGCTGCTGCTGGTCGCCGCCGTCCTGGCCGGCCGCTGGCGGCTCGCCCGGACCGCCGGGCTCGCCGTGGCATCCGTCGGGGCGCTCGGGGTGGCCTGGGCGGCCGTCGCCATGTCCGGCGGCTGGGGGGTCTTCCTGCAGTCCGCCGAGGCGACCCCGGCGCTGTTCGCCGGCCTGCTCTTCGCG
Organism: Kitasatospora sp. NPDC093806; assembly: GCF_040683335.1. Classification (NCBI taxonomy): domain Bacteria; kingdom Bacillati; phylum Actinomycetota; class Actinomycetes; order Kitasatosporales; family Streptomycetaceae; genus Kitasatospora; species Kitasatospora sp. NPDC093806. Next base: position 19,497 of record NZ_JBFBDO010000014.1, on the reverse strand, counting down.
CTCGCGCCGCAGGAGCTGCTGGAGCGGCCGGGCCGGCGGGAGTGGGCGCTGGTGGTGGCCGGACTGGCCGGCGGCGCGCTCGTCCTGGCGGCGGAGGACTTCTACAGCTCCTTCGTGCTGATGGACGGTACGGGGGCCGCGGTGCTCCTGCTGCTGCCGCTGTTCGCGCTGCTCTTCGCGGTGCGCGGGCGACTGCTGCTGCCGGCCGCGGTCGGGCTGGCGGTGCTGCCGCTGACCCTGATGTTCAGCCTGTTCCGGCTCTGGCAGGTGACCGGCGGCACGATGAAGCTGCTGCCCTGGGCGCTGGGCGTGGCGACGGTGATGGTGCTGCTCGGCATGGTGCTGGACCGCACGCGGACCGGGGCGGGAGGTGACCGGAGCCTGGCCTGAGCCTGCTCGGGCCGGGACGACCGGGGCCTCGCCTCCTCTCGTACGGCCGGACGACCCGGATGTGGGACCGGGTCGTCCGGCCGTTCGGCTTTTCACCAGGCGGTCCGTCGGCGGTGCGTCCGGGTGGGTGCACGGGGGTCGCCGGGGGCGGTGCGATGTGGCAGGCTATCTGATATGTCTAGACCAATTTTCGAAGTCATCGCGCTGACGCCCCAGGACGCCCAGGCCGCCGAGTCGGGCGGCGCCGACCGGCTCGAACTGGTCACGGACATGGCCGCCGACGGGCTCACCCCCGCGGTCGAGGACTTCGCCCGGATCCGGGCCGCCGTCGCGCTGCCGCTGCGCGTCATGCTCCGGATCCGGGACGGCTTCGCGCCCGGCGACCTGGACGAGCTGCGTGCCCGCGCCGCCGCCCTGCGCGCCGAGGGCGCCGACGAGTTCGTGTTCGGCTTCCTCGGCGCCGACGGCAAGGTCGACCTGGCCGCCACCGAGGCCGTCGCCGAGGCGGTGGCCGGCTGCCGCTGGACCTTCCACCGGGCGATCGACCACAGCGCCGACCGGGCCGCCGTCCGCGCGGCCGTCGGCGCGCTGCCCGGCCTGGACACCTTCCTCACCTCCGGCGCGGCCGGCGGCGTGGACGCGGGCAAGGACGTCCTGCTGGCCGAACTGGCCCGGGCCGGCGAGTCCGGCTACGGCCAGCGGATCCTGATCGGCGGCGGCCTGCGCGCCGAGCACGTGCCCGGGCTGCGGGCGGCCGGCTTCGACGCCTTCCACGTCGGCGGCGCGGTGCGGGCCGCCGGCTGGAGCTCGCCGGTGGACGCCGCCAAGGTCGCCGAGTGGCGGGCGCTGATCGACGGCTGAACCCGCCCGGGGCCGACCCGCGGCAGCGGGCCGGCCCCGGCACGGCGTTACCGCAGCTGCTCCGGCAGCGGCTCCGCGTGCAGCACCTCCAGGCCGGAGACCGCGCGGGTCAGCGCCACGTACAGCCGCCGCAGACCGGTCCGCTCGTCCGGCTCGCCCGCGACCACCGCGGCCGGCTCGTCGAGCACCACGTAGTCGTACTCCAGCCCCTTGGCCAGCGAGGCGGGCACCAGCGTCAGCCGGGCCTGCGCACTGGTCTCGGCGCCGGGTGACAGGTGCGGCAGACCGGCCGCCGCCAGCGCCTCGGCCAGCACCGGGATCCGCGCGTCGGCCGCGATCAGGCCGGTCGAGCCCTCGTGCCCGAGCGCCCGTCGGCAGGCCGCCACGACGGCCTCCGTCCGCTCCTCCTCGGCCACCTGGCTGACCGTCAGCGAACCCGGCGCGGTCCGCACCGAACCGGCCGGGGCCAGGCCCGGGGCGATCGACGGCAGCAGCCGGGAGGCGTAGGCGATGACCTCCTCCGGCACCCGGAAGCCCTTGGTCAGCTCCTCGATGTGGGCGGCCGGCTTGCCCAGGTGGTGCAGCGCCTCCGGCCAGCTCGCGGTCGCCCAGGGGGTGGTGCCCTGGGCGAGGTCGCCCAGCACGGTCGCCGAACCGGTGGTGCAGCGCCGGCCGACCGCCCGGTACTGCATCGGGGAGAGGTCCTGCGCCTCGTCCAGCACCACGTGGCCGAGCGAGGCGGTGCGCTGCACCAGGTCCGTCGCCTCGTCGACCAGGACGGCGTCGGCGGCGGTCCACTTGGCGGTCTTCACCGAGCGCCCGGGCTTCGGCCAGCGCACGGCCGCCTGCTCCTCGGCGGTCAGCACGCCGTCCGCGCAGGCGGCCAGGAACTCCGGCTCCGACAGCAGCCGCAGCACCAGCTTCGCCGGATCGACCGCCGGCCAGCACTCCTTGACCACCGCCTTCACCGCGGCGTTGCGGGCCACCGCGTCCTGCACCCGGTCGTCCGGGGCCTCGCCGCCCTGCTCCATCTTCAGCAGCACGGCGTGCGCGATCCGCTGGGGCAGGGCGTCCCGGGCGGCGCCGTAGCGGATCTCGCGGTCCTTCAACTCCTCGACGATCGCGGCCAGTTCGTAGGCCGGGACGCGCCAGCGGCGGGAGCCGCGGACCACCACGCACGGCTCGGTGGGCACCGTGATGCCGGACCGGACCGCCCGGCGCAGCACCTCCGCCATCCGGGCATCGCCCTTCAGCCGGGCCGCCTGGGCCGAGTCCTCGCCGCGCACCTCGACGTGCCCGACCAGCTGCTGCACGGTGGCCTGCGCGACGTCGAGCTCGCCGAGCGCGGGCAGCACCTGCTCGATGTAGGAGAGGAAGGCGTTGTTCGGGCCGATCACCAGGGTGCCGGTGCGGGCCAGCCGCTCGCGGTGCGCGTACAGCAGGTACGCGACGCGGTGCAGGCCGACGGCGGTCTTGCCGGTGCCGGGGGCGCCCTGCACGCAGAGCGTCCCGGAGATGTCGGCGCGGACGATCTCGTCCTGCTCCGGCTGGATGGTGGCGACGATGTCGCGCATCGGGCCGACGCGCGGCTTCTCGATCTCGGCCGCCAGCAGCGCGGAGGAGGTCTCGTGCTCGGCCGGGTCGGTGAGGTGCTCGTCCTCGTAGGCGGTCAGCTCGCCGCCGGTGTAGCCGAACCGGCGGCGCCGCTCGACGTCCATCGGCTCGGTGCGGCTGGCCCGGTAGAACGGCTGGGAGACCGGCGCGCGCCAGTCGATCACCATCGGGTCGCCGCCGGCGTCGTGCACGTGCCGGCGGCCGATGTAGAAGCTCTCCCCGCCGGATCCCTCGCTCAACTCCTCGCTGATCGCGTGCAGGTAGTCGAGCCGGCCGAAGAACAGCGGGGTGTGCGAGAGGTCGGCCAGGGCGGCGATCCGGGCCTCGATCTGGTTCTGCAGGACGACGGCGGTGACCCAGGTGCCGGTCACGTCGCGGATGTCCAGCGACTCGACGTCCTCGCGCATCGCGCGCAGGGCGGCCCGGGAGGCCGCCAGGTGGTCGCGTTCGCGCTGCAGGGGGTCGGTGGTGGGGGTGGCGGGCACAGCGAACCTTTCCGGCTGCCCCGGAGCCGGGCGCAGCGGATCGTAGGAGCTCACGGTGGAATCGGTCAGCCGGTTGCCGAACGGCCGACGCCTCCCCCGGCTGCCTGCGCGACTACAGCAGGTACCACGGTTCGGGAGGGGGCAGACGGACGATCTTAGCCGCCGCCCGCCCCCGGGTTCCACCCCCGACGTCCTCCGGGGCCCCCGTACACCCGCAGGACGATCCCCGCCCGGTCGGATACGGCCTTCGGAGTGACGCCCGCGCCGCACCCGTTTCCTACGGTTGGAGGCATGAACGACAGACCGCACCGCACCCGTACCGCCACCCCCGCCGGCGCCACCGCCTCCTCGGCCCGCCGCCGCCACCCCCTGGGCACCGCCGTCCGCAACGTCGGCATCGCCCTGGACACCGCCGCCCGCGTCATCCTGCTCGGCCGCGACGGTGTCCGGTACTGACCCCCGCTACAGCACGTCGTCGGCGTCGATGATGCGGTAGGCGTAGCCCTGTTCGGCGAGGAAGCGCTGCCGGTGGGCGGCGAAGTCCTGGTCGACCGTGTCGCGGGCGACCACGGAGTAGAAGTGGGCGGCGTGGCCGTCGGCCTTGGGGCGCAGGACGCGGCCGAGGCGCTGGGCCTCCTCCTGGCGGGAGCCGAAGGTGCCGGAGACCTGGATGGCGACGGTCGCCTCGGGCAGGTCGATGGAGAAGTTGGCGACCTTGGAGACGACGAGGACGCCGATCTCCTTGTTGCGGAAGGCGTCGAACAGCTTCTCGCGCTGGGCGTTGCTGGTCTCGCCCTTGATCACCGGGGCGTCCAGGGCCTCGCCGAGCTCGTCGAGCTGGTCGATGTACTGGCCGATGATCAGGGTCTGGTCCTTCTCGTGCTTCTTGACCAGGGCCTCCACCACGCGGCGCTTGGTCGCGGTGGTGGCGCAGAAGCGGTACCGCTCCTCGGGTTCGGCGGTGGCGTAGGCGAGCCGCTCGGAGTCGGTCAGGGTGACCCGGACCTCGCAGCAGTCGGCGGGCGCGATGTAGCCCTGCGCCTCGATCTCCTTCCACGGCGCGTCGAAGCGCTTCGGGCCGATCAGGCTGAACACGTCGCCCTCGCGGCCGTCCTCGCGGACCAGGGTGGCGGTCAGGCCGAGCCGGCGGCGGGCCTGGAGGTCGGCGGTGAACTTGAACACCGGGGCCGGCAGCAGGTGGACCTCGTCGTAGACGACCAGGCCCCAGTTGCGCGCGTCGAAGAGTTCCAGGTGGGCGTAGACGCCCTTCCGCTTGGTGGTCATCACCTGGTAGGTGGCGATGGTGACCGGGCGGATCTCCTTCTTGGTGCCGCTGTACTCGCCGATCTCGTCCTCGGTGAGCGAGGTCCGCTTGACCAGTTCGTGCTTCCACTGGCGGGCCGAGACGGTGTTGGTGACCAGGATCAGCGTGGTCGACTTGGCGTGCGCCATCGCGGCCGCGCCGACCAGCGTCTTGCCGGCGCCGCAGGGCAGCACGACGACGCCCGAGCCGCCGTGCCAGAAGCCCTCGACGGCCTGCGCCTGGTACGGGCGCAGCTGCCAGCCGTCCTCCTCCAGGTCGATCGGGTGCGCCTCGCCGTCCACGTAGCCGGCGAAGTCCTCGGCGGGCCAGCCGAGTTTGAGCAGCACCTGCTTGATCTGGCCGCGCTCGGAGGGGTGCACGACCACGGTGTCCGGGTCGAGCCGGGCACCGACCAGCGGGACGATCTTCTTGGAACGCAGCACCTCCTCCAGCACCGGGCGGTCGGTGCTGGTGAGCACCAGGCCGTGGGTGGGGTGCTTGACGAGCTTGAGCCGCCCGTACCGGGCCATGGTGTCGGCGACGTCCACCAGCAGCGCGTGCGGCACCGGGTAGCGCGAGTACGTCACCAGGGCGTCGACGACCTGCTCGGCGTCGTGGCCCGCGGCGCGCGCGTTCCACAGCCCGAGCGGCGTCACCCGGTACGTGTGCACGTGCTCCGGCGCGCGTTCCAGTTCGGCGAACGGCGCGATGGCGCGGCGGCAGTCGGCGGCTTTGGGGTGGTCGATCTCCAGGAGAAGAGTTTTGTCGCTCTGGACGATGAGCGGTCCGTCGTTCACGCGGGGGAGCCCTCCACTGGCTGACAGGTCTGTCGGGCGTCGGTCAGGACGCCGACCCTCCAGTGTCGCGCATCCGGGCGGGTGGGCGGAGGGCTACTTCCACTCGTAGAACTTGCCGGTGGACTTGCCGTCCGCGCTGACCTCGTACTCGAAGAGGCCGACGACGTGGTTGAGGCGGTCGAAGACGGCCGAGGAGGTGGAGAAGAAGAGCGAGCCGCGCCAGCTGGTGCCGCCGCCCTCGGTGAAGTGGCCCAGGCCGATGCCGTGCCAGGTGACGGTCTGGCCGTCGGCCGTCATGTCGACGCCCTGGCCCTCGCCGTGGAGCAGGCCGTCGGCGCCCAGTTCGGAATCGTAGGTGCCGAAGCCGGTGACCGCGGTGCCGTAGTAGTTGCCGGTGCCCTCGAACGAGACCTCGACGACGACGTGGCCGTCCTCGGCGGCGAGGACGCGTCGGCCGGTGTCGTGACCCTGGGTCTCGCCTAGCAGATCGCCGAGCATGATGACTCCTTTCGTCACCCCCTGCTTCCGGAGTACGCCGCCGGGCGGGGGGAGTCAAACGGAGCGGACGGGTGGGCGGTGACCGGGGCGGGGGCCGGTCGTTAGAGCAGGGCATGAACAAGTCGAAGCGCGTCCTCACCGCTCTCGCCCTCGCCGGTACGGCCTTCGCCGCCACCGCCTCCTCGGCCACCTCCGCGCACGCCATCGCGGGCATCGGGGAGGGGCCGGGCGGCCCGCTCGCCGCGCCCGGGTTCCTGCTCGCCGACCTGACCACCGGGGGCGGGGCCGGGATGCCGATCGGGCAGGGCGACCTGGCGGCGATGGCGGAGAAGGCGATGAAGGAGAAGCAGGCCGAGCAGGCGGCCCAGCCGCAGGGTCACTGACCCGGCGGGGTCACCGGGAGCGGCGGGCCGTCACTCGTCGAGTTCGGCGACGCCGGTGATCCGGTGCAGCGCGAAGGTGCGCAGCTCGCCGTCGTGGTGGTCGAAGGCGGTGACGAAGCCGCCTTCGACCTTCACCGGGTCGATGATCCGCTGGCTGGCGAGGCCCTCGGCGTTGAGGTAGCCGATCCACATCCGCTCCCCGAGCAGCACCGCGGTCTGCAGGGCGGCGAGGGTCTCGGCGGCGGCCGTGCGCGGCAGTTGGCGCCCGGCAGGGACGGCCGGCTCGCGGCGGACGGCGGTCGCGGCCCGGTCGCCGGCCCGGATCGCCTTGATGGCGGCGGCGAGCAGGGTGTCGTCCGGGGTGGGCGGGCCGTCCGGGACCGGCGTCGGGGCGGTCCGGGGCGGGGTGCGGTGGCTGTCCGGGCGGGTGATCAGCACGTCCCCGTCGGCGGACTCGGCGGCCGGCGCGTACCCCATGGTGCGCAGGGTGGCGAGCAGGACGTCCGGCGCGGCCTGGGCGGCCAGCACGGTGGGGGCGAGCAGCCGCAGCCGCAGGTCGGCGGCGCGGCGGTCGGCGAGCACCTCGCCCAGCAGGGCCGGGTCGTCGCAGCGCAGGTACGAGGAGGCGGCGCCGACCCGCAGGATGCCGTGCCGGCGGGCGACGTCGTCGATCAGGTAGCCGAGCGGCTGCGGGACCGGCGTGCGGGAGTGCTGCTCCAGGAAGGCCCGCAGGTCGGCGGCGGTGCGGCCGGCGTCGAGGGCGCGGCGGACCGACCCGGGGGTGAACCGGTAGACGGTCGCGCCGCCCTTGGACTCGATGTCGGCGCAGAGCGCGAGCGCCTGGGCGAGCGGGGTGAGCAGCGGGCCCGGGGCGATCGCGGTGAGGTCCGGCTGCAGGATGACGTGGTCGAGCGGCTGCGGCAGCAGCGGGGCGAGGACGGCGGCCGGGTCGGCCTCGGCGGTGAGCAGCGCGCGGGCGGGGGCGGCGAGGGCGCCGCGGCCGGTGACGCCGAGGAGTTCGGCCTCGGCGAGGGTCCAGGCGGTGATCCGGTCGCGCAGGTCGTGGCCGTCGGGGGCGACCGGTCCGCCGCGCAGCGGGCGCTGCCAGCGCAGGGTGGGCAGCAGCTCCTCGGCGGTGGCCGGGGTGCCGGGCGGGAGTTCGGCGAGCAGAGCGAGGGCGGCGCGGCGGACGGCCGGGGCGAGGGTGCGGTCCAGCTCCGGGCCGAGGACGGCGCGCGGCTTGCCCTTGCTGTCGGCGGTGCCGGCGAGGGCGGCGACCCGGGTCGCGGTGAGCCAGGCGTGGGCGAGGACGGCCCAGCGGTCGGCGGTGGCCAGGCGCAGCCACTCGTCGAATCCGGGGGTCGGCGCCCAGCGTTCGTCGGCCTCGCCGTCGGGGGCCAGCAGGCCCGCGGTGTAGGCGAGTTCGATCCAGAAGGCGGCGAGCTGCTCGGTGGTCTCCAGGGCCTGCGCGGTGCGCTTGAGGTCGCGGACGCCGAGGCCGCCGGCCCGCAGGGTGGGCGGCGGGGTGAGGCCCCAGAGGTCGAGGAGCTCCTCGACGGTGCGGACGGCGGTGTGCGCCTGCCCGGCGGCGGCGCCGTCCACCGCCTTCGGGTCGCGCGGCGGGGTGGCGGGGCCGGGTTCGGGCTGGACCGGTTCGACGGTGCGGTGCGAGCGGCCGCCGCGCAGGTGCAGGGCGAGTTCGCGGGGCAGCACGACGCTGCCCGGGCTGGTCGGCAGCAGCAGGCCGCGGGCGAGCAGCCATTCGACCGGGCTCTGCGCGTCCTCGGCGGTGACCGGGCGGGTGGCGTCCGGGACGGTGCCGGTGGGCGGGCCCCAGACCAGCCGGTCGAGCAGCCGCAGGGCGGCTTCGGGGGCGGTGGCGAGCAGTTCGGCGCAGCGGACCCGGTCGGCGAGCAGCGCGCCGAACGCGGCGACGGCGGTGACCGGGTCGGGGGTGGCGGGCTGTCCGGCGGAGGCGAGCAGCTGCTGCAGGCGGGCCGGGGACATGCCGGTGCTGGCCTCGGCGAAGGTGGGGCCGAGGCCGGTGCGGCCGGGGTTGGCGGCGGTGGGGGCGAGCGCCTCGCGGGCGGCGATGACCAGTCGCAGACCGTTGTCGGGGCCCCAGAGCAGCGCGCGGTCGCGCAGGGTGGCCAGCGCCCGGGGGAGGGCGGCGGCGACGGCGGACCGGTCGGCGGCGCTCAGCGGGGTCGCGGCGGGGTGCGGTTTGACCTTGACCGGCCCGGCGAGCAGGGTGCGGACGGCGGCCGGGGTGGCGCCGTCGGGGAGCGCGGCGAGCGCCTCGGCGACCTGCAGGGTGAACCGGTCCAGCCGCTCCAGCGCGCGCAGGGCCGAGGCGCGGGAGGAGAGCCGGGCGGCGAGCTGGGTGAGGTCGCCGGGCACGGGGTTGAGCAGGTCGGGGCGGGACCGGAGCAGGGCGGCGAGGTCGTCGTCGGGCCGGGTGCGCAGCTCCTCGGCGAGGGTGCGGGGGCCGGCGGCGGACTTGGCCTGGCGTTGGGGGCCCTGCTGTGTGGTCATTCGACCTAGGTTAGTCGGGCGGCGGCGGGGTGGGAGGGCCTCGGCGGCGGGGTCCCGGCGTCGGGGTCCCGGCGGGGACGGCTGAGGCGGGCACCGGCGGGAGGGCTGACGGGGGCACTGCCGGGGCGGCTCCGACGGGTGTGCCGATGGGGCGGTTCGGCTCGCGCGGCGGGGCGGCGGGTGGGTACCGTCACGATCGGCGAGGATGGCGCCGCGTCCGGACGCGTGTCGGGTCCGGTTCGGCTCGGGCAAGGCGGGGTGTGTGGGGATGTCGGACGGCGAGTGGTGGCGCAAGCGGGGGCCCTGGAGCGAGCCACCGGGCACCTCGGGGTCCACGGGCCCGGGCGGGGGTGGCGACGGGGACAGCGTGTACGCCCAGCAGCCGGCGCCCGCCGTGCCGCCGCGCCCCTCGGAACCGCCGCGCCCCGCTGCTCCGCCGTCCGCCCCGCAGTCCGCTCCGTTGCCCGCCCCGTCGTCGTCGGATTCCTCGTCGACCGGGTTCCTGCCGCGGCCGAAGCGCTCCGGTGCTCCGGGCGGACGGGACGGGGGTGACGGGGCCTCGCCGTGGTCGACGGTGCCGGTCGAGGACGCTCCCCAGGACCCGGAGGCGCTGCCCCCGGCGTACCGCGCGGTGAGCACGGGCGTCTGGGACTACGTGACGATCGACTTCGGGGACGGCGCGGTCACGTCCAATGTGCCGATCCCCGGGCAGCGGAACGCTCCTGACGATGCGGCGGAGCCTGCGGAGGGCGCGGCGGCAGCGGCGGACGCGAAGGACGGGGCGGACGGGCCGCCCGTCGCCCCGCCGGAGGGGAAGAAGAAGGCCAGGGGGCGGAAGGCCAGGGCGGCCAAGGCGGCCGAGGCCGCCCGGGCCGCCGCCGACGCCGCCGCGAAGCCGGCCAAGGCCGGTGCGCCGGCCGGTCGCCGCCGCCCCGCGCCGTTGCTGCTGCTCGCCGCCGCCGTGCTGATCGGCGGCACCGTCACCGGCCAGCTGATCGCGATGCTGGTCGGCTGGGCGCTCGCCTACCTGTCCCGCCATCTCACCGACTTCACCCGCAAGTTGGCGGTCTTCGGGATCCCGATGATGACGATCACCGGCAGTTCGCTCTGGTTCTGGGGCCGCGCCCAGGGCCGCTGGGGCACCGGGCTGCAGCCGGGCGAGCAGGCCACCCAGGCGGTCTGGAACGCCGCGCCCGGGGTGCTGCGGGTGGCGGCGGTGCTGTCGGCGGTCTTCCTGCTCGGCATGTCCCTGCGCCGCCGCCCCGCCCCACCCCCGGAGCCGGGCCAGTAGCCGCCGCGCGGCCGCGGCCTCGGCCCTGCCCCCGGCCCGTTACAGCTCGTCGTAGATCCCGGCGAGCCCGCGCAGGACTCCGGTGACGGCCTCGACGGTTGCCTCGTCCAGGTCGGCGACCAGGGCGCCCAGCTCGGCGTAGAGGGCCTGTTGGCGCTGGAGGTGGCGTTCCCGGCCGGCCGGGGTGAGGGTGACGAGCACCGAGCGGCGGTCGTCGGCGGTCCGTTCGCGGGTGACGTAGCCCGCGTCGACCAGGCCGTTGACCAGCTGGGTCGCCGCCGCCGGGGTGGTCTCGGTGCCGGCCGCGAGCCGGCTGACGGTGAGCGGCCCCTCGTCGGCGAGGACGCGCAGGGCGCGGGCGTGGGTCAGCGAGAGGGCCTGGGGGCTGCGGGTGGCGCGGCCGCGCAGCCGGGAGTCGGCGGCGCTGAGGCTGTACGCGGCGCGGGCGAGCGCGTCGAGGGCGGCGGTGCGGTCGGCGTGCGGGTCGGCGGTCATGGGTCGATCTTCCCCCGTCCTCCGCCCGTCGTCCTCGCGCGCTTCCCGGGCCGTCTCGTGCCCTTCTTCCGGCGGGCGCGGGTTGACAGCCCCATATATGTAAGTACTTAATGATTAAGCACTTATCAATCGACGCGGACGCGTCGGAAGCCCCGGAACGGAGCGCGCCATGACCATGCGAGCGAACGGGCAGAGCTGGGTCCTCGACATCGCCCTCGCACAGGGGGCTTCGACGCCCTGCACCCGCAGGCCAAGGGCACGATGGAACAACTCGGCCACGACCACACCGACTTCGACAAGGTCTTCGCCCTGGTGCGGAGCGGCGCGATGCTGCCCAAGGCCTGGTCCACCGTCGCAGCGCAGGCCGAACGCCGCGCCGCCCACCACGAGCGCGGAGGCTTCGGCCGCACCGCCGCCGACCTCTACCAGCGGGCGGCGGTGATGTGGGGGCGCGCCCAGTACTCGATCCTCGACGCGGCCGACCCGCGCAAGACGGCGTTCCGCGAGCGGGCCAACCACTGCGTGGCGCGGCTCGGCGAACTGCGCGGCAACCGGGTCCGCCGGGTGGTGCTGGACTTCGAGGGCGAGCACATCCACGCCCTGCTGCACCTGCCGTCCGGGCGGGTCGAGCAGGCCTCCGCCGTCATCCTCGGGCCGGGGATGGACATGATCAAGGAGGACTACATCCACGCCGCCGAGCGCTACTACACCTCCCGGGGCATGGTCGCGCTCTCCGTCGAGGGCCCCGGCCAGGGCGAGTCGCGGGCCCGGGGCCTGACCGTCGATCTCACCAACTTCGAACGGTCGATCGGCCGTTACATCGACTACCTGACCGGGCTGCCGGAGGTCGACCCGGCCCGGATCGGCATGTTCGGCATCAGCATGAGCGGCTACTGGGGCCTGCGGGCGGCCGCCACCGAGCCCCGGCTGGCCGCGCTGGCCGCCTTCGAGAGCGTCACCGGCGACTTCGACACGATCTTCCGCCGGGCCCAGCCGAGCTTCAAGCGCAACTTCATGTTCATGGCCGGGTACACGGACGAGGCCGCCTTCGACCGCGAGCTCGCCGACCGCCTCCCGATCGGCGACCTGGTCGGCCGGATCGCCTGCCCGGTGCTGGTCGGCATCGGCGAGTTCGACGAGCTGACCCGGCTCGAACAGGCCATCGCCAACTACGAGTCGATCCGCGCGCCGAAGGAACTGCGCGTCTACGAGGATGAGTTCCACCCGCTGGGCGGGGTCGCCGCCGAAGTGTTCCGGTTCGGCGCGGAGTGGCTGGAGCGCGCCCTGGCCGGCGAGCTGGCCGAGCCGGGCCGCGACGTCCGCCACTACGTCCGGGCCGACGGCGGCACCACCGACGGCACCGCCCACCCCGACTGGTGGCTCGGCACCGACCCGGTTCCGGCCGCCACCCGCTGACGCCGGCGCGGCCCCGGGGCGGGGTGGCCGCTACAGCCACCCCGCCTTGGCGGCCCGGACGCCCGCCTGGAAGCGGCTGCGGGCGTCGAGGCGCTCCATGAGGTCGGTGGCGATCCGGCGGGCGGTGCGCGGGGAGACGCCGAGGCGCTTGGCGATGGCGTCGTCGGTGTGCCCCTCGGCGAGCATGGTGAGGGTGGCCTGCTCCTGCGGCGTCAGCCCGTGCTCGTCGGTCGGGGTGGCGGCGCCGAGCGGCCGGCCGGTGGCCCAGACGGTCTCGAACAGCGCGCAGAGCGCGGTGAGCATGCCCTGGCCGGTGAGGACGACGGCGCCGGCGGCGGAGTCGTCGCTGCGGACCGGGATGACCGCCGTGGTGCGGTCGAAGATGATCATGCGGGTGGGCAGTTCGGCCACGGTCCGGACCTGGCCGCCGAGCCCGGCCAGCCAGGTGACGTACTCGACGGTGTGCGCGCTGTTGCGGACGCTGTCCAGGTAGACCGTGCGCATCCGGACGCCGCGTTCCAGCAGGTCCTGGTTGAGCGGCTTGGCGGCCTCGATGGCCTGCGGCCGCTGCGCGCCGCCGGGGGCGAAGGTCATGGCCTCGGTGCGCAGCTCCCGGGTGAGGGAGGCCAGCCGGTCGCGGATCTCGTCCAGGCCGACGAGGTGCTCGACGTCGGGGTGGCCGACCGTCGGGCGCAGGTCCGCGTAGTCGGCGATCAGCTGGGCGGCGGCCACCCGGGAGGCCTCGACGCGCTGCTGCTGGGCGGCCAGCTCGGCCTGCTGCCGGGCCATCAGGATCTCCATCCCGATGTCCGGCGAGACGGCCCGCAGTTCGCCCGCGCGTTCGGCGGAGGGGCGGAGCAGGGCCAGCTCGCTCAGCGTGTCGAGGGCCGCGCGGATCTGCTCCTCGGTCATCGACAGGCTGCGGGCCAGTTCGGCGACGCCGTCCTGCGGACGGGCGAGCATCTCCCGGTAGACCGACTCCGAGGAGCCGTCCAGGCCGAGCGTCGTGAGCACCTCAATCACCCCCCGGTGTGAACTCTCGTTCGATGTGCGCATGCGATCGTTCCACAGGCGGGCAGCCGGGGCCAGAGGGGACGGGTGGACACTTCAGGCCAGTCGGCGGCCCGGTGGCGGGCGTGCCGGCCGGCCCGCGTGATCAGCCCCGGTCGTGGCGGTGGGCGCGGGTCTCCATGCCGTTGCGGACGGTCCGGTTCAGGGCGCCGGCGGCGGCCGCCAGGAAGACGAAGTTGTAGGCGATCTGCAGGATCACCACCAGCCGGGGCCCCTGGCCGGCCGGGGTGATGTCCCCGTAGCCGATGGTCGCCATGGTGACCACCGTGAAGTACAGCGCGTCCAGCCGGGTCTCCAGCCCGGCGAACTCGCCCGGGTGGTCGGCCAGGACGTAGTAGGTGGCGGCGAAGACGGTCAGCGAGAGGCAGATCAGGAAGGCCAGCCAGACCCCTGGCCGCCGGCCGGTGCCGCGGATGCTGTCGACGATCCGGGACAGCAGCAGCAGGGTCAGCACGGTCAGCACCGCGCCGAAGAGCAGCCAGCTCAGCACCGGCCGGTGGTCGCCCAGGGCGCGCAGCGGCAGCGTGAAGTAGCCGAGCATCAGCAGCGCGAACGAGCCGAGCAGCAGGCCCCAGGCCCGCAGGTCGACGCGGTCCGACGGCGCGGGGTGCTCCGACGGCGCGGGGTGCCGCTCCGGCCGGTCGCCCGTCACGCCGGGTGCCCCGCACCGCCGCCCGGCTCGTCCAGGAACTCCAGCACCGCCAGCACCGCCACCAGCCCGAGGGCCAGGCAGAGCGTCACCAGCGCGGTCGGGTAGCTCCAGAGCAGGAACGCCAGCGCCGCGCCGGCCACCGCCGCCCAGCCCAGCCAGGCCTTCCACCGGTGCACGAAGCGGCCGACCGGCCCGAGCCGCAGGCCGGCCCGCTCGGCGGCGTTGCGCACCGCGCCCAGCCCGGACCCCCACATGCCCCGGACCGTCCCGGCCCACCGCCCGGCGCCGCCGATCCAGGCGCCCAGCGCCACCAGCAGGCCGAGCGCGACCACCACCCGGACCGCCGAGCGCAGGTACCGCACCAGCGTGTCGTACACCGCCTGCGCGGCCGCCTGGTCCACCCCGGCCGGCAGCTTGTCCAGGTAGACGGTGCGGAACACGGACAGCCCGATGCCCAGCAGCAGCGCCCCGCCGGCCATGCCCAGGGCGGCCGTGACGGCGGCCCGGCGCCGGCGGACCGCCAGCAGCACGCCGCCGACCGCGCAGGCCACCGTCAGCACCGGCAGCCAGAAGCCGGCCAGGTCCAGCAGCCGGAAGCCGGTGCGGACCTTGGGGATCGCGTCCGACTGGACCAGGGTGTACTGGGTGTGCACCTCGGGGATCTTCGCGGCGACCGACAGGCCGTCGTCCACCAGCCGGGTCTTCACCCGGTCGATCAGCGGTGCGAGGTCGAGTACGACGGTGTCGTCCTTGATCTCGACGGCCCCGCCGCCGTGCCCGGTCAGCATCTTCTCGACGGCCGCGTGGGCGTCCCGGTTGACGTCCGTCCAGATGGTGTCGAACGCGTCGCTCCGCACCAGCCGCTGGACCTGGCCGTGCACGAAGCCGGTGAGCCCGCTGGTCAGCGCCTGGCCGATGCCGCCGAGCAGCGCGCTCAGCCGGGGCCGGTCGTCCGGGGCGACGGAGTCCAGCAGCGAGTCGACCGGCAGGTACTTCATCACCTCGTCGGTCACCCGGTCGGTGACCGCCGCCTGGACGGCCGGGTCCCGGGCGAGCGGAGCCATCGTGGCGACGTAGCGGTCGGTGTCGGTGATCTGGGACTTGGTCCAGACGGCGGCGACGCTCAACGGCGTCAGCACGCAGGCGATCAGCACCAGCAGGACGGCGAAGGAGGAGCGGACCCGGTGGTGCCGGGGCGCCCGGGCGTGCAGGCGGGCCGTCAGCTGCGCCTCATGGGCCTCGACGGCGCTGAGGCGGGCGCGCAGCTCGGCGAGCTCGTCGGGCCCTCCGGGGCGGCCGGGGCGGCCGGGTTGGTCGGCGGCCCGGTCGGACGGCTCGTTGGGCGCCATGACTGACTCCGTTCCTCCGGTCGGTGCATACCAGGAGATAACGGATCAAAAGGGACGGCCAGTCGAGCCGTAGCCCTGGAGTAGGGCCGGACACGACGAAGCCCCCGCCACGGGGGCGGGGGCTTCGGCCGACTGCGGGCCGCCGGGACTCAGGCGGTCGTGGTGGACTTCGGCTGCTCGGTGGCCTTGGTCACCGTGGTCGGGTTGACGGCCGGGCGGGCCTGCTCGGCGGCCGGCTGGGCCGGAGCGGCGGCGCTCTGCGCGGTGCTCTGCGCCGTACCCTGGGCGGCGTCGGCGGCGGGAGTGTCGTCCTCGCGCATCGCCTTCGTCTCCGCCTTGAGGATCCGCATCGACTTGCCGAGGCCGCGGGCCATCTCCGGCAGCTTCTTCGACCCGAACAGCAGGATCACGACAGCCAGCACCACGAGCACGTGCCAAGGCTCAAGACCGTTACGCAGCATCCCTGGCCACCGGTCCTTTCTCGTCTAGAGTCACACGTCACAGTTGGGCAAACCGCCCGACCCGGCCAGTATGCCTGCCCATGACGGCGAACGTATACACCGGTCGGGAAACGCTGGTCAAAAACCAGATGTTGCGGGGACGGACGAAGGTGCCCGCCGCCGGAGGGCCGTTGGCGGACGGCCGGTCCGGGGGGTTGGAACCGGCCGGTCGTGCGTCCACGGAATGGCCGGATCCCGCCGTCGCTCGCGCCGTTGGTGGCGGGGTCGGCCGGGTGGTCAGTCCCGGCGGGCGATCAGATAGCCGCGGCGGGTCTCCGCCTCCTCCGGGTACGGGCCGCGCTCCAGCCGGGCCGTCACGGTGAACCCGGCCTCGGCCAGCAGTCCGGCCACCGCCCCGACCTCCAGGAAGTGGAAGTCCACGTCCACCGGGTGCCCCCACCACTCGTCCAGCCGCCGCACCTCGGTGCCCAGGTGGAACGCCACCAGCAGCACCCCGGACGGCCGCAGCACCCGCCGGATCTCCGCGAAGGCGGGCCGCAGCTCCTCCGGTTCGAGGTGGATCACCGAGTAGAGCGCCACCGCCGCGGCGAACTCGCCGTCCGCGGCGGGCAGCCCCAGCAGGTCCCCGACCCGGAACTCCACCCCGGGGTGGTCCCGCCGGGCCACCGCGACCATGGCGGGCGACAGGTCCACCCCGACCGCCGTCGCCCCGCGCTCCGCCAGCCATCCGGCGACGTGCCCCGGCCCGCACCCGAGGTCCGCCACCACCCCGCCGCCGGCCTCCTCGACCACCACCCCCAGCAGCGCCCGGTCCACCACCTTGTACGCGAGCTCGCCCCCGATCCGCTCCCGGTACTCCTCCGCGACCGCGTCGTAACTGGCCCGCACCCGCCCGTGCTTCCCGTCGTTGGTCATCCCGGCACCCTGCCACCCCCACCCCCCTCCCCGCACCCGGATAACCCCGGAGCGGCCCCGGCAAGCGGTCGGCCACGGTGGTCGGCATCGCGGAGTACCGGCGGCTGACCCGGCTCGACGGCCGGCGCGGGTAGTCCCCGGGCGCGGAGAACGCGGCAGCCCCCGGCCCGGGTGGGGGCGGGGGCTGCGATGACGCGCGGTGGGGGATCGGGTGGGGGGTCGGCTCAGGCGGCCGTCGGGACCGCTTCCGGGGCCGGCGTCGGGGCCGGGGTGGCCGGGAGGTGGCGGAGCAGGCGGTAGGCGAGGAGGGCGGCGCCGGCCGCGCAGAGCAGGCCGACCACGGCGGCGACATGCAGGCCCTGCACAAAGGCGGTGCGGGCGGTGTCGAGGAGGTCGGTGCCGAGTCGGGCGGGCAGCTGGGCGGCGACGGTGACCGCGCCGCCGAGGGTGTCCTGGGCGGCGTGGGCGGCCTCGCCGTCCAGGCCCGCCGGGAGGGCGCCGTCCAGCCGGGAGCGGTAGACCGCCGCGCCGGCCGCGCCGAGCAGCGCGATGCCGAGGGAGCTGCCGAGCTCGACGGCGGTCTCCGAGGTGGCGGAGGCGGCGCCGGCCCGTTCGACGGGGGCGGCGGAGACGACCATCTCGGCGGTGAGGGTCATGGTGCCGACGGTGCCGGCGGCCAGCA
The DNA here is from genome assembly GCF_040683335.1 of Kitasatospora sp. NPDC093806. Lineage (NCBI taxonomy): Bacteria > Bacillati > Actinomycetota > Actinomycetes > Kitasatosporales > Streptomycetaceae > Kitasatospora > Kitasatospora sp. NPDC093806. The sequence continues at coordinate 2,299 of NZ_JBFBDO010000014.1, read as the reverse complement.
CGCCCGCCGCAGTGAGGATGAGCGCCAGCGGGGAGTCCGCGCCGACCAGGGTCATCATCGCGAAGCCGGTCGCGCCGATCAGGAAGCCGCCGGCCATCAGCACCGCCGGGCGGACCTTCCCGGCCAGTGCCGAGCTCAGGCCGACCGACGCGCCGACGCCCACGCTGGGGACGAGCGACCAGAGCGAGGCGGTGAGCGGGCTCATGCCCTTGACCAGCTGCAGGTACTGCGAGGTGAAGAGGGCGAAGCCCATCATCGCGAACATCGCCACGGTGTTGACGCTGATCGCCCCGCTGAACGCGCGGATCCGGAACAGGTCCAGGTCGAGCAGCGGGTCGGCGGCGGTGCGCTGGCGCCGGTAGAAGGCGAAGGCGAAGGCGAGGCCGGTCGGGACGGCGAGGGCGGGCAGGAGGCTCCAGCCGTCGACGGCGAGCGTCTTGACGCCGTAGACCAGCGGCAGGATCGCGGCCAGCGAGAGGACGGCGCCGAGCAGGTCGAAGCCGCCGCGCCGCGGAGAGCGGTACTCGGGGAGCAGGACCGGGGCGGCGAGCAGGACCAGGACCATCACCGGGACGGCGGGCAGGAAGGCCGACCCCCACCAGAAGTGGTCGAGCAGCAGTCCGCCGGCGACCGGGCCGAGGGTGGCGCCGGCGGTGAGGACGCCGCCCCAGGCGCCGAGGGCGATCTGGCGCTGCTTGGCGTCGTGGAACAGCGTGCGGATCAGCGCGAGGGTCGAGGGCATCACGGTGGCCCCGGCGGCGCCCAGCAGGGCGCGGGCGGCGATCAGCTCACCGGCGCTGTCCGCCTGGGCGGCGAACAGCGAGGCGCCGATGAACCCGGCGGCGCCGAGCATCAGCAGCCGGCGGCGGCCGATCCGGTCGCCCAGCGAGCCCATGGTGATGAGCAGTCCGGCGAGCAGGAACGAGTACATGTCCATGATCCACAGCTGTTCGGTGCCGCTCGGCGCCAGCGTGGTGGAGATGTAGGGGACGGCGAAGAAGAGCACGCCCATGTCCATGGCGAGGACGAGGGTCGGGAGCAGGAGGACGGCCAGGCCGATCCATTCGCGGCGGCCGGCGCGGCCGGTGGTTGCGGTCATGGGGAAGACAGTACGGGCGTGTCAGACGCTTGTCTAGTACGTTCGTCTCAATCGATCGTGCGAGACGTGCGTGCAAGACATTCGTCTTGATCGGACGTAGCATCGGGGCATGGGAAATCGTGAGGACCTCATGGCCGGCGCCAAGCGCTGTCTGCTTGAGAAGGGCTACGGGCGCACCACCGCCCGGGACATCGCCACCGCCTCCGGGGTCAGCCTGGCGGCCATCGGCTACCACTTCGGTTCCAAGGAGGCGCTGCTCAACGCGGCGCTGATCGAGGCGACCGGGGAGTGGGGGGCGGTCGTGGGCGAGGTGGTGGCCCGGGCCGACGCGGCGTCGGACGATCCGGCGGAGCGGTTCGTCGCGGTCTGGGACGGCGTACGGGAGACCATCGCCGAGCACCGCGGCCTCTGGGCCGCGCAGTTCGAGGCGATGGTCCAGGTGGAGAAGATGCCGGAGCTGCGGGCGGCGCTCGCCGACGTGCAGAAGCACGGGCGGCTCGGGCTGTCCGCCCTGTTCCAGGGGTTGCCCGAGGTGCCGGACACCGAGGAGGAGCTGTCCCGCGGCATCTTCTACCAGGCGCTGTTGCTGGGGATGGCCGGGCAGTGGATGGCCGCGCCCGAACTGGCCCCCACCGGGCGGGACTTCCTGCGCGGCCTGGAGCTGGTCGGCGCCTCGGTGCTGAAGCCGAAGGGCGACCCGGCCTGGCACGGGCCGGCTGACTGACGCCGGGCCGGAGCCCGCCGCTCAGGTGGTGACCGCGGTCAGCAGCACCACCGAGTCGACGTGCGCGAGCAGCCCGTGCCGCTCCTGCGGGACGGGCTGCAACTGGCCCGCCGACAGTTCCTCGTGCCGTCCGGCGATGGTGAGCGAGACCCGGCCGCGGAGCACCTGGAGGCTGGCGGCGGCCGGCGCGTTGTGCTCGTCGAGCGAGGTGCCCGCGGTCAGCGCGATCACGGTCTGCCGCAGGACGCCGTCGTGCAGCACCAGGTGGGCGCTGCGGCCGTGCGGGCTCTCGGCGGCCCGGGCGGCCTGCTCCGTGACGAGCTGTTCGAGATCGACCATCGCGCGTCCTCCTGCGCGGGCGGGCCGGGGTGCGACGGTGTGCCGGGCCCGGCCGGGGCGGGGCCCCTGCGGCCCAGCGTCGCGGACCGGCCCCCGGCCCGCACGCCGAGCGGCGGTCGCGGGTCGGCGCGGGGCCG